>PBKH01000047.1 GCA_002721375.1 Verrucomicrobiales bacterium | reverse complement strand
TCGTCCATGCTGGAGCAAAACCGCTGTTCTACCAGCGCTCGAGCTATATGAGGTCGGCCAGGTGCCTTGCACTTTGCTAAATTAAACACATGTTCCGATCTAAGTGGCACCCCAAGTGAGTTTAATCTCCATACAAAATCAAAGACGCGGTCGGTTCGGTTCTTTTGATAGCGACTGGTTTCACGGATGAGCGCATCGTTTTCGGTGTCAATAAAATATCCAAGCAGGTGCATTTCATGCCCGTCAATGTCTACTGACAGCTCTGTGCCTGTGATAAATTCAATACCTCGCTCAATACATGCCTTGGCTACACGAGGGCATCCTTCAATTGTGTCATGATCGGTTAGCGCTATGGCTGCTAACTTCAATTCTTCTGCGTTATTTACAACTTCTTCTGGCGTGGAGATGCCATCTGAGAAATTGGTGTGCAAATGCAGATCGATGTTCGATATCGCCAAAGCCTACTCCCGATAGTTGCCTCAGTTCACAGGTGTGCGTGCCGGGCGCATAAGCCCGCTTTTGATCTTATCAAGAATGCCATTAACGAATCGACCGCTATTTTCGGTTGAAAACTTTTTGGCGATATCAATAGCCTCATTGATGCTAACAACTGGCGGGATGTCCTCGCGGTGAAGCATTTCGTGTATGGCAAGGCGCAGAACATTTCGGTCAACCTTGGCGATCCGACCGATATCCCAGTTACTGGTCTGCTCAACTATGATGCGGTCAATTTCAGCTAAATGTTCCAACACTCCGCGAATTAATGGATCTCCAAATTCCCGGACTTTCGTGTCTTCAGGAGTAGGCGGCTCAGGTTCGGCAGGTTCTCCCCAACTTGATGGTTTATGATCATCAGCAATAGCTGCAGAGGTCTGGGATGCCCAAAAACGGTCAAGCTCCTCCTCGATAGAATCATGAGGATTCATGTCTCGCTGAAACAGGAATTGAACAGCCCGTTCACGGGCTAAGCGTCGATAACGCATCGAAAGTGAGCTTGAAGGAAAAAAGGTCAGGGGAAAACGCTAAAATTCAACCCGAGGTAGAAACAACTTTTAAATCAGCCCGAACATTCTTATACGAGGTGTTAAATTGGAGCACCTCAGATTCGGGTTTAACGCCCCATGACTTGCAAGCCGCTTTATACAATCCGGGCCACCAGTTCCTGTGTTCGGTTCTGCGCTCCTTCTTATATTGAGCCCAGTCAACGAAAACGAGGGACCAGCATTTATCACCAAAATCGATACCATCTTTGGGGGTCTTAAATTCGGTGAGATACCAATCTCTGCCGATCCTCGCGTGAAGAACTTCATCAGCCCAATCGTAATCTTGAAACAATCCGGAAAGCGGGTTGCTAGACTTCATCGCCACCTCCCATTCGAATCGTTTCCCAGTTTTCGGCATCAGGCCTTGCTCTATAAAGTACAAAACTGCATGTCGCTGTATAGGGTTGAGTTGCGTGTTGAGAGCAAGTGACCAAGTGAAATTAACCATAACCTCAGTCGGCCAGTTGATGCCAAGGTTTACGAATCCGACCTCACCCATCATTGCGTGACGCGCCTCATCCCAAAGTTGGCGCGTCATGTCTTGATAGTAACCCCATTTCTTTCCTTTAGTCTCCGCAATAATACTCGATATCATCTCAGGCACATCGATCTCGCGAAGCCGCTTGTAGAACATCATGAGTGTCTTTGGTTCGGGTGAGAATTGCTCGTCGTACAGGAACGCTTCTGCGTTAACTCCCATGTTGTAAGGATCAGAAAAGCGCTCATCGCGCATAGGCACACCACTATAACGATAAGGTTGAGAGGAATAGTTTCGTTTAACTTCACTTGGAGCATCCTCCCCGTCGACGTTTGCAAGGCAAGCGTTAAGAAGATTAAGCCACTCACATGATTTGCTTCGATCCTTTACCAAGGCTTCTATACTCGATTTACCGAATGAAATCATTTCATCAATTTCTAACATCGCAAATCGGATTATACGTATGCTTGGATGGTCCACCAACGGGTTGGTTTCATCCAGATGACGCTGCATTTTATCTCGCAGCGAAGGCAGCGCTAAATCATAAGCACCCAAGAGAAGTTCAATAGTACTTGGTGCAGCTAAAATCTCGTCGAACAGAATTTCTAGATTCTTGTCCGGTGATACCTCAAGGCCGAGAGGTGGTTCTCGCATCTCTGCTATCCGTTTGCGGAAAGCTGTCACATGCTCAGCGCAATAATGTGAATGGAGGCTAAATGCCATTTTCAGCTCGTATAATGGCTCAGAAGGAATCCTATCGTTAAACACCTGGTGCATTCTTTTAAGCCAGTAGTGATACTGTTTTAGACGACGAACGCACTCTTTGACTGAGAACCCAGTCCGCTGCGCTTCTTTAAAAGTACAGATGCCCGCAAGTGGTGGTAGCTTGGGCAGTGGGATTTGGATGCTCATGGGCTTGAAACTCGATAAAAGCGCTGTTCAGCGCCTAGGCCGGGTGTGACGATAAATTCTACGACCTTCATTTCTGTCACAAACTCATTGGTTTCCATTTGAGACCACTCACCAGTGACCAGAGCAGGGCGACTGTGAAGGGTGTAACTGTTTCCAGGGAGACCGAGAAACTGAATAGACAGTCGGTCGCCTTCTGTTCGCTCAATTTCCGTGAACAATACATCTCCGGGCGTGCCTCCCGTCAGGAAACTGGCGCGCCAGTTGGTTGGATTACGCTCACTTGCTATATGAGAAACCAGTTCCAATGACGAACCACCGCCGTCAGCCGCACTTGGCCAAGGTCTTTCAGCGCTGTAATCTACTGCATATACAACTTGCCCGTCCGGGTCTATCAGGCGGATTTCCTCACCGTTGTTAGATAGGCTACCACCATAACTGCCGAGTATATTTGCATTAGGGTGCTTTTCCATGAATGACTCTGGATCATCATTCGAAATGAGAAGTCCCGATGCCCACGGAGCAAGAGTTTGTTTGTCGAACTCGAACCGAACACCAGACAAGGTGACGCCTTTTAACTTTAGGGGCTCGGGACTGGTGTTTTTTAACTCAATAAACTCATAAGCTTTTCCTTCGGTTGGATTATACATTAATTCCGTAATTTTTAAGGCTGCTGTAGGGGAGATAACTACTGAGGCCATAGCCGGTGCGCTCCAAGTATCGCCGCTTTTTGCTCGCACAGTAACGGTGGCGGTCTTTTCAATGGGAATCGGAATCCCGGCAACATCCATTACAGTGGCCTCGAAGTCAAAGCTTAAATCCTTGTCGTATCGAGATCCTCTGTGAACCTCAACAGCGAAGATATTTAGTCCAGATTTTAAATTGGGTGAATCTATGAAGTAGGGAAAAAAAACTCGACTGTCTCTAGATGAATTCCTTTTTTCAGCGTAGCTCGATGAGCGAATCGCCCCGCTTTTCATATTGCTGCGGAACAATTCCTCACCGTTAAGATAGACAACAGCCCCATCATCCCGGAGCAGCCTTATGAATAGTGCTTTATTATCGAATTCATCCAATTGAAATGTTTTTCGAAAAAAGATTGTTGTGTGGTATTTAGTGCTGCTGTCGGAACCTTTATCTACGGCTGTAACTTCATCGCCATCTCCATAGCCAAGTTCTGCGTTGCCTGTTTTCCAGTTACTGTCATCGTACCCGATGCTAGTCCAAGGCTCGCGATTAAGGCTGACGCCTGTGTCGAGATATTTCCACTTAGCACCCTTTGCAATTATCGGTTCGGCATCTACCTCCCCAAGCTTTATAGCAACCGGGCTGATTCCGCCACCGGCCATTCGTGGGTCTGTTCCGTCCGTAGTGTAATAAACTTCGTCGCTCTGCGCGGTCACACCTAGATTAAAGCCAGGCAGAGCTGATCCTTCTGTCATGCTCAATAAAGGCGAAGGTATTGAGTCGAATTGAGTGTCCATCCATTTCAAGCGCTGGGAAATCCAATTTTTCAGCTGATTGATCTCAGTTTGAAAACCAGTTTTTGCGTTAACAAGACGCCACTTAGTGAAGTTTCGCTGAGCGGGCTCGCCGAGTAGTTCCTCCCATTTATCAATGATTGAGAAAATGTTTTTTTCCGACATCACGCCTCCTCTTACTTCACCCCATCGCTGAGCATAAAGTTCCTTGAACGATTTATTGCTCATAACGCGGGACCACCATCCGAAGCGATATGAGCCAGACCATCCGACTGGATTAGAGGCTCTTCCGTCATCATCGCAGCCCATTGTTCGGTCAAAGTCCCATACCGGCCCATATTCAAGTCGCTTGTTTCGGTCTTTGAAGAAGTATGTGCTTAGCCTAAGCCCATCTGGATTTTTAGTGAACTCGTTTAGCATGTGGTGATCTACCCAAGACAGAGGGTCGATGTAGTCTTGGTAATTAGCTGGGTGACTAAGGTTTTTGTATACATCGTTGAAAAAGGATCGCACATACCCGCTTTGTCTAGAAGTTACTTTATCTTCTTTAGGTTCTACCCATTTGACACTTTGCCCTCCCGCGCTGAAGCCGGAGTCACCCGGATCGGGTCGATCAATCTTGAACATGTAACCACCAGTTAGCTCAGGCTCTGAAGTGTCCTCATGGCTAATTCGAGTGATATTCACCCTATCCCTGTCTCTCTTTATCTTCTCCATGAATACGTAAACACCAACGTAGTCGTTATAGCTCAATGCACCACCATTTGTGTTGACAAAAACCTCACAAAAACGAGTTCTAACTGCGTATCTTCCAATCTGATTGCTCAACTCATAGATCAGTGCATTTCGGATAAGTGCCCGATCAAAGTTATAGGGAGCATAGAGAATCCAGTCTGACTCTTCCGGCAGGCCCAATGGAGTGATGTCTCGGTCCTCTCCAAAGTCATCTCGAGCCTCTATAGTAAACGCTTTTTTAGGTCTGTTTTGCGTACTAGAACCACGGACCTTGATGCCGACTCTTGTCCCAAGGGTCGGTTTATCTAATAAGCTAGCCCTTTTATTTCCATTTGGTTCGTAGATGCTCATATATGCATTTTTGTATGGATCAGGAGGAATGCTCCCCGCTTTAAAGTTTTCGATTACAACAACCGGGAGATTGGAGCTGAACTTACGGGCATTTGCTGCGATTTGCAGATATTCATGAGTTACAGGAGGTCCAGGATGACCGTCTTTAGAATAGCAACGCGCACTAATTAGTGTGGATTTTGTAATCCTTAGTGTGCCTGTGTATTTTTTGGAAGTAGAACTGGGTGCATTTCCGTTAGTTGTATACTTAATCGTTTCTCCATCCACACTGGGCTTGATGGTAAGCGAAAGAGAAGAGGTGAAGTTGCTGCTTTCGATTGAGAAGATCGGAGCTCCTGCTGTTGGCGGAGATGGGTTTGAATTAATGCGACCCGGGGTTGGGAATGCCAGCGGTTCATGAACACTAGAATCAGACTCTTTTGCTGCCCCTCCAATCAAGGTTGGTAATAAAAAAAACTCTTTGCGATCACTGCGATGGTCAAAAGCCTGTACAGAAAGCACGTTGGAGTCTCCATTCTTTAATAGCGATATGTGCTCAGTAAGGTCGTAGTCCAAAAGCGCATTGTTTGTATTATTAGCAGTTGCGTAAGAGTTGTATTTCGGCGTTTTCGGGGCATTAGCTGAAGCAATTTTTTTGCCATTGAGATAGGCAATAAATCCGTCGTCGAACTGTATACGAAGGATCAAATAACTCAGTTCTTCTCGTTTTGTGATGGTGAATTTTTTACGAACCCATATTACTCGCTTTGATGCCGATACTTTGGTCTTTATTAGCCTTAGCAGAGAGTCCCCAGTTCTTTGGAACCCAAATCCCGCGCGCCCGCTCTTCCAAATCGAGCTTGGCTGGAAGTCAGGGCTTGTCCAGTCGAGAGAATTATGGCTGCTAGATGGAATTAGATACTGGAAAGAAGCATGTATCGGGATTATTTCTTCAGCCTCTCCCATCATCGGCACCCCATAAGATTGATCATCGGCTAGAGCAGGGAACCCGGGGTCGTATTTGTCTACATATGTGCCATTTGGCTTTGCAAGTCCCAGGAATTCGCCTGCGCGCGAGAGACGAAAACTTGCATGAAGGGGTTTGTCAGGCAAAGATATATTGTTACCTGAGGCATGTACAATTAGGAATTCGCCAGGCTGAATGGCCACGTCGGGGAAAACCCACTTAAGAGGATTCTCTTGCTCGTCGCTCAGCCCCCAGCCTAGAAGGTTTGCAGGCAAATGGCTTGGGTTATGAAGCTCAATCCAATCTGAGTATTCCCCAAATTCGTTTTTCAAAGTTCGATCGTTAGCGGCGACGATCTCGCTGATGAATGGGTCATTAGCATGAATGGCTATTAAATGAAAAAAAGCTAGAAACAGGGCCAATAATTTGAATTTCATTTTGAATTATCGCAGGAAACTTGCGGTGTGCTGAGTTACTCAAGGAGCAGAAAGCTACCCTGCTTTGCCAAATGGCAAAAGCCGAATGTCTTGCCACGAAGATGCTCAGGTTAGTCCCTTAAGTGCTGACTCACGTTCTATCAGAGTAGGGTGATCATAATGGAAACTACTATACCAAGGGTGGGGAGTCAGGTTGCTTAGGTTTTCTCGATGGATCTTGTGTAGCGCGGAAATCATTGGGTGACTGCCACCGATAGCCGAAGAGGCGAACGCGTCAGCCTCGTATTCGAACTTACGTGACCAAAAACTCGATAACGGCGACACCCAGAATGTTACTGTTCCTGCGAGCAACGCGAACAAGAGAAAAACAGGCGCCATGCCAGCTTCCGGTTCAAAACTGAATGAACTAACAAACCACGTTTGACTCGAAAGAAGATTTAGCCCCCAGAAACCGATCAATGTCGTGATAAATGACCAAGTAATTTGCTTTGGAATATGACGCAGCTTATAGTGGCCAATCTCGTGTGCGAGCACAGCTTCCAACTGTTCGTCAGATAATTGATCCATCAATGTATCAAATAGTGCAATTTTTCGCCCCTTTCCCAATCCAGTGAAAAAAGCATTTGAATGCTTTGATCGTCGGCTGCCATCCATTACTTGGATACCTGCGTTTACAAAACCCGTTCGTTTTGCCAAAGTATTTATGCGTTCTTTCAGCGGCCCATCAGATAGTGGTTTAAATTTATTGAATAGTGGCAGGATAAAAACAGGAGCTAGCACGCTCATTGCAAGCTGGAATATGACCAGCGCTGCCCAAGCTAAAAGCCACCAGTAATCACCAGAAACCTGCGCCAGCCAAAGTATTAATGCCAGCAAAGGGACACCAAGAACAAAGCTGATCGCAATGCCTTTAGCCTGATCAGCCCACCATGTATACTGCGAGGTCGTATTAAAACCGAAACATTCTTCAATTCGAAATTGTGACCACCACGAAAAAGGGAGGCTTATAAATGAAAGAAGCAACATCACAACCCACAATGCTGTAGCTTGCCCCCATACAGTTGAGCCGGATAGCTCCGAAATCCATCCAAAAAGTAGCGCTAACCAGCCCGTGAAAAGCAGTGTGCAGAGTGCCGCAGTACTAAATGTGTCAGTAATGGTCCCGAAACGCGATTTTGCTAGTGTGTATTGAACCGACTTTTGGTATGTTTCATTATCCATAATGTCGTTGAATGACTCAGGGATGGAATAGGAGTTCTGTTTTACATACTTCAGATTCAGCCTGTCTAAAAAAAACTCAAACAAATATCGAGCGCTTATCAAAGCAAGAGTCGCAAAAGCGCATATGGTTGTGGGTTCGGATAAATTCATAGACCTACTAAAATAGACTTATAAAGCGTATTAAAAATTTTTTCCATCTGTTGTTTCGTTGTACAGAAAGGTGGCATGACAACAATAACGTTTCCGATTGGCCTCGTTAAAACGCCGAGTTTTTGCATACCGGAACAAACTCTTATTCCCGCTTGTTCTGCCAGATCGAACGGTTGCCGAGTTTTCCAATCCCTAACAAGCTCGACTGCAAGAACACATCCTGATATCCGGATGTCACCGACCTTTTCGAGATCCCATAGCGGCTTCGATAAGTCTTTCAGATTCTTCGCAAGCCGTTTTCGTTGTAGCTGCGATTTGTTTGACTCTAGCAACTCAAGGCTTGCAAGGCTTGCAGATGCTCCCAACGGGTTTCCGGTAAAGCTGTGGCCGTGAAAGAAAGTCTTAAATTCGGAGTATTCACCAAGGAATGAATCGAATACCTCTTGCGTTGTCAATGTTGCAGCCATAGGTAAATAGCCTCCAGTTAGCCCCTTGGCAATGCAGAGGTAGTCCGGTTGGATTTTTGCATCATGGCTTGCAAAGAAGGTGTCCGATGCCCGGCCTAGACCTGTCATGACTTCATCTGCAATAATCTGGCTGCCATGTGCTCGGGCAATATCCCCAACCTTTGATAGCCATCCCTTAGGTTGAGCGATCATCCCAGCCGGACCCTGCATTCCCGGTTCCACTATAAATGCAGCGTAGCCACCGTTTCGGCGACTGCGGCGAATAAACTGCTGTTCGAATTTCGAGACGCATTCCATTTTGCACTTACGGTAGTCGCGAGCATCGGCTCGCTCGGGATTTGCTTTATTAAAGGGGCACCGATAGCAGTACGGGGTGGGGGCCTTGTCTGTTTTGAATAATAAACCGGAGTAAGCCTTATGGAATAAATCAATGTGTCCAGCGCTTACTGCACCGACAGTATCACCATGATAGCCCCCATCAAGGGATAGGAATCTTGGTTTTCGAGAACACCCCATGCGCCGGGCGTGTTCGTATGCCAGCTTGATTGCTACCTCGGTTGAGGTTGAGCCATCGTCAGAATAGAAAACCTTGGTCAAGTTTGGTTCTTTTTTTGAAAACCGAGTCCGCGGTTTTGCAAAACGAATTAGTCGTTCCCCCAGTTTGGCCGCAGGTTTGTTCGCGAAACCAAGAGCTGAGACATGAGAAACCCGACTGAGTTGACCCCGGATTGCGCGGTTAATTTTTGGATGGTTGTGGCCATGGAGATTCGTCCAAATTGATGAGTTGGCATCGATAAATTCGCGTCCGCGTTCATCCCAAACAATTGAGCCTTTGCCTCGTTCGAGAACGATAGGTTTGTTTTTTATCCAATCCCGCATTTGCGTAAACGGATGCCAAATGTATTTTTGGTCCAGTATTGCTGCGGTTTNTGNTTTCTTCATTTTTACTCAATGGAAATTTCTTCAAACTCACTCAAATNAAGTTCAAAGCCCGTTCCGAATGCGTGGTGGTTGACAGTGTTCAGTTGGATTTCGCCATTTTGAATATTTAACTTTGGCCAGCCCTGTTCGCTCTGAATATAAAGTGTTGGATGNGCATCCAACACCTGCATTTGNGTGGTTTTAGGAAACTGAGAAAGTCCTGCCATATAGTGGTGGCCATTTCTCTCAACGCTTTTGATTCCCAACGTTGCCATCATTGCCAGATCTTGTATAACAGCNACNGGCCCAACATTGCANAAATCCTCCCCNCTCATTACAGATATTTGGCCATTTTTGCTCCTGGCGTTCAATAGGCAAGTGTTGGCAACACCNTTGAAAATACCTTTGCAATTCTTGTGGCTCGTCCCGGCGTAACCGAGTCCTAAAGCCTNCGGTAGGCTTTCAGTTGTGGCGTCAGACTCGTCGATAATAATTGGCGGNCTGTTCGTCCATTTGTTAAATCCCTCATTGACCGAGTCATTCAGCGCAATATTTCGGTGTAAGGGTTGCTCTACAAACAGCAGATGCCCAAAAAACTCTGCCAACTTNGGGTTGCTGATGAGTCTCTCCCAGTGCAGACGAAACGACTCGACCGATTCGAACTGCTCGTTGCCATCCAGGCTGAAGGCGNAGTCACTGGTGGCGTGTTTATCGATGATAGAGGATATGTGTTGAAGTCTTTCNAGATCTGGATCGGNATTGCCGTTCATTTTGATTTTAAAATGTCGAATTCCNTACGCTTGTATACACTGGTCTAACGATTGAGGCAGTGCGTCATCTAGCCGCTCACCTTCTGGGATTTCGTTGCTTGCTAACGGGTCGGCTAAACCAACTGTGTGCCTCGCTATAACGCTAGCCAACGAATCTTTCCGAAGAAGTGTCGCTGGGGATTGCATCTCTAATGTTGGATGAATCGCACCCGGTTCAAATCCCAGCGTTCCGTCACGTAGCGCTGCGCCTAGGGCTTTANCCTTTGAGCGACAGACAGACTCGATCAGCGCACGTTCAACTAGTGAGGTCCCAAAATGAGCCAGTAGTGAAGGTATGTTTTCGGATTGAGCCCACTCAGATTGGGCTTGGTAAATTTTTTTCCAGGCAGAAAAAGCAGTAGGCGACTCTAGACCGATGGCGTGTTTCAAGGCGCATCGTATAACCTTCAACATCCCTGCAATCTCCTTNTCGAGGGNGTCNTCTGCTACTTTGGTGAACCACTTTGGTGGGAGCAAGTCTGAGGCTGTGCCTNTTGACTGTTGGCCGTCGACTTCTGCCTCTAGTCTAAGAAACAACATGGGCACCTCCGTCATCGTTGCAATACCATATTTGAATGGNATCCGCGTCTTGAGGTTAATCTGATGAATCGAGCCTCTGTTTATCCTTACCGGCACAAAAGAGTCATAATCTCCTAGGTCGCTGGCATCAAGTTCGGGTGTAAAATGTTGTTGGGCTTTGCGCTGGNACTCATGTCCCGTAATATGTCGATGTGAAGTTGTTGTTTATTGGCGATATTGTTGGAAAGCCGGGACGCAAAGCCGTACAAATTCTTCTGCCTCGTCTCCGCGAATCACATGAATTTGATTTTGCTGTAGCCAACGGGGANAATATGGCGGGCGGTTCTGGTATAACAGCAGCAACGGCAAAAGAGGTGTTTCAAGCCGGTGTCGACGTNATTACTTCGGGCGATCACTTGTGGGATCAACGTGAAGTAGAAGTACTGTTGAAGGAGGAGNCGAGACTACTGCGGCCGGAGAATTACCCTGAGAAAACACCGGGCCGCGGGTTTCATATCTACATCAAGCAAGGGATNCCTGNNGTGGGTGTTCTCAATTTACAGGGGCAGACATTTATGAGGAACGTTGAAAACCCTTTCCTTGCGGCGGGAGAGGCNGTTCAAGCACTCCGAAGGGAAACGAATATAATATTCGTTGACATGCACGCAGAGGCTACATCAGAGAAAATAGCGATGGGACGTTTTCTTGACGGCCGTGTGAGCGCCGTCGTCGGAACTCACACTCACGTGCAAACCGCAGACGAGCAGATTTTCCCGGGAGGCACAGCGTTTCTTTGCGATGCAGGATTCACTGGGCCGCACGAAAGCATTCTTGGGCGGGAGATAGAGCCGATTCTGCAGCGTTTCCTTACTCACAGGCCTCAGCGATTCGGAGTAGCTTCCCGGCAGATCAGGCTCAATGGNGTGATCATCGATATTAATAACGATACAGGCAAAGCTGAAAATATAATTCGAGTTTCAGAAATGATAGTTGATGGGGAAGATAACCAGTGAGCAATCGGCTACAGCAGAGTCAGTGGGATTTTGAAGGCAAATCAAATCAGCCAACGAGACGCACGATTTATCGAGTCAGCGAATTAAANCGAAAGGTCAAAGCCTTATTACAAAATCAGTTTGGAGGTGTTTGGGTGGAAGGAGAAGTNACCGGATTACGCCAACAATCTTCCGGTCATGTTTATTTTGCAATTAAGGATGATAAAGGGCAGTTGAATTGTGCGCTTTTCCGTGGAATAACGGTTTCTCAACGCTCCTTGATNAAGAATGGAGTGCAGGTCCTGCTTCTTGGTGAGCTTACTTTGTTCGAAGCTAGGGGGCAGTATCAGCTCATAGTCCGCAAGTTAGAGTTTCAAGGACAAGGGGCGCTCCAAATTCAATACGAACAACTAAAGCGTAAGCTTGAGGCGGAGGGTTTATTTGCACCTGAGAAAAAGCGGCATTTGCCCACATTCCCTTCAACCATGGGCCTTGTCACATCGCCTGCTGGCGCGGCAATACGTGATGTGCTCCATGTCATCCAAAGAAGAAACCCGTCTTTGCAGATTGTGCTAGAGCCNTGCCGTGTTCAGGGCTCAGGNGCAGAAGATGAGCTTATCAAAGCAATACAGCGACTCAACCACTGGAGCGAAAGACAAACCAAGCCGATGGATTTAATTTTACTTACTCGNGGAGGAGGTAGCATTGAGGATNTGTGGGCGTTTAACGAAGAAATGCTAGCACGTGCGATAAGTAACTCTAGGGTTCCCGTTGTCTCCGCAGTCGGTCATGAAATTGACTTTTTGATCTCCGACTTTGCAGCGGACGTGCGTGCGGCAACCCCAAGCGTAGCTGCCGAATTAATTACAAATAATGCATATATGTCGCGNGAGTTTTTAGGAGCTGCCCCGAGGCAACTCACCAACTTGGCCAAGAGATCAATAGGTTGGGCCAAACGGGATTATGATAGCATCTTCCACAGGCTGNATCGCCTTCACCCTCGGCGATCTTTGGACGATTTACTNCAGCATTTGGACCAATTNCTTGAGGGTTTAAATCGGCTTTTGAAACAAGGAATTAAATCACACANTAATCATTGCCGCTTGGTTACACAGAAACTGGATTCGCTACATCCAGGAACATTCTTGGCTCGCCGGCGAGAGCAACTTGAATGGNCGGAACGTCGTCTGGCTGNATTGGTGCAGCACAAAAACAAAACGTATATTTCCAAGTTAANACAAGCCAAGGGNCGACTCGANCTACTATCNCCNATGGCTATCCTAGGAAGGGGTTATTCTATCACCTGCGATGCTGNAAGCGGCCAGATTTTAAGGGATGCAAACAAAGTGAAATCCGGCCAAAAACTACGAACCCAACTTCATCACGGCGAGATCAACAGCAGGGTTAGCAAGCCAAATAATTCCTGCTAAAGTTTCGGTGCGCATAGCCGATTTTAATACAGGTGCAAGCATCACCCTAAAGATTGATGAATGAACATCCATTAATTAAGTCCACACGTNATTCGTTAAAAACTCTACTTTTACATCATCAACTTGAAGAGAAAACCCGAGGTTTTTTAAGNTTTTTGAGGAAGAACAGTTTTTCTGATGCCAAGTCTCTAATGACCAATGCATGGCAAAGCCTTTCAGATAATGAGTTAGAAGGGATGATCAGGAAGAATATGTCACTCCTGCCAATTTCAATAGCCACNCAATTCGGTTTAGTTATGGATGACGGTAATGCCGCTGTAATGGATGTTTACCTNTATTTTGACGGAGGTCATTGGATCTCGTGCGGGATAAAGCTGGTGCATGAGGATGAAGGGTGGGGGATCCATACGGTACAACTGATTCAAGAGGAATGGTCGNCGGANCGCGCCCCAATCAGGCCTNCAACAGAAACCAATGATCAAATCCAGCCAACCCCCACTGACTAATAAGACTNCTCCCNCTCTATGGTTGCCGGGGGTTTGCTTGAAACATCCAAGCATACACGGTTCACACCGTCTACCTCGTTAATTATCCGATTTGATAGTGTTTCGATTACCCCGTATGGGAGCTTAACCCAATCAGCGGTCATTCCGTCTTTTGACTCCACAGCCCTTATCGCAATTGTGTAGTCATAAGTTCTCTCATCACCCATAACCCCAACACTACGAACCGGAAGGAGCACAGCAAAGCTTTGCCAAATCTTGTAATACAATCTGTTGGCTTTCATCTCTTCCACGACAATAGAATCTGCATTCCGGAGTATTTCGCACCGTTCAGGTGTAACCTCCCCGAGAATTCTTACTGCAAGCCCAGGGCCAGGAAACGGTTGGCGCATAACAATCTCCTTGGGCAAGCCGAGTTCGGTGCCGAGTTGGCGCACCTCATCTTTAAACAAACACCTCAATGGTTCTATTAAGTCAAACTTCATCTTTTCAGGNAGTCCCCCTACATTGTGGTGGCTCTTGATGAGCGCGGCTGGGTTGCCTCCTATCGGTACAGATTCAATGACGTCTGGATAGAGGGTTCCCTGTGCGAGGAATCGAGCTTTACCTACCTTGCGAGTCGCCTTTTGGAACACGTCAATAAAAGTGTTGCCAATGATCTTTCGTTTTTTTTCAGGATCATGAACGCCCTTGAGCTTGCGCATGAAGAGCGCAGTTGCGTTTTCATAATGAAGTTTTACCTTAAAGTTACGGCCAAACACCTCCTTGACGACTCCAGCTTCGTTGGCGCGAAGGACACCGTTGTTAACAAATATGCAGGTCAACCTTTTGCCGATGGCTTTGTGAATCAAAGCGGCTGCTACACTGGAATCAACTCCGCCGCTTAGCCCGAGTATGACTTTTCCCCTTCCAACCTGACTGCGGATGTCCTCGACTGCCTGTGTAACATAATTGCGCATGGTCCACCTGCGCCCGCAGTTACATATTTTGCGAACAAAATTGGATATTATCTTTTTTCCTTTTGGAGTGTGAACTACTTCCGGATGAAATTGGAGCCCGAAAAAACTCGACCTAACATTTTCAATGGCGGCAAAATCGGAATTCTCTGTGGTTGCAACAGCTTTGAATAGTCGCGGAAGTTTGGTTAGCTTGTCACCATGCGAGTTCCACACTTGTAATTCACGCGGTAGACCGTCAAACAAACGGCAACTGGAATTTCTAACTCGGAGCATCCCCTTTCCATATTCCCGTTTCAGGCCTCGCTCCACATTACCCCCAAGAAACTTAGCCATGACCTGAAGGCCGAAACAAATCCCAAGCACAGGTACGCCAAGTTCAAAAACACCAGAATCAGGCAAAGGCGCCTTACGATCATAAACACTGCATGGGCCTCCCGAGAGGATGATGCCCTTCGGGTTCATCATAGCAATTTTGGAAGCAGGTGTATCGTGGTGTATGATGGTCGAGTAAACCTTGCACTCACGAATACGTCGCGCAATCACCTGAGTGTATTGAGATCCGAAATCAAGTATAACAATCTGTTCGTCCATCGAATTGAAAAGTTGGAAATGAAGCCGATAAAACTAATGATTTGCGAGCTAAAAAACGATCAAAGTAAGATCATTTTTTAAATAACCGGAATGATGTTCATTAAAATAAAAATTAAGTTAGCTCTGGTATCAGTTTTCCATGTCGCACGATCATAACAGGTCGCCCGGTAGGCATGTGGTATTCCTTGGTATGGTCAATCCCCAGTGCGTGGTAGAAGGTTGCCGCAACATCATCGGGCGATATCACTCTGTCCAATGGTGCTTCCCCCTTTGAGTCAGACGCTCCGATTACCTGCCCCCCTTGTATTCCTCCGCCGGCGAAAATACAGAACATCGCCTGGGGATAATGATCACGACCGCCACGCTGGTTGATTTTCGGTGTTCGACCGAACTCGCCTGATACAAAGACTACAGTGCTTTCCAATAGGCTTTTGGATTCCAAAGCCCGAAGCAGACCCGATAATCCATCATCAAAATTTGGCAGGCTGTTCTCTTTTAGGTGGCTGAAATTATCCCTATGTGTATCCCACCCTCCAAATTGTACTGTCACAAGACGCACGCCTGATTCCACCAGCCGACTTGCCAGTAGACAGTTTTGCGAAAATGCTTTGTCTCCAAACAACCTTGAAATAGAGGATGGCTCCTGAGTTATATCGAATGCATCGCTGGCGCGTGTTGAACCCATGATGTCATAAGCCTTTTGACTGAATTCATCCATTCCAATTAGAACCTTGTCCTGTTTTTCAAATGAACCTAAGGCTGCGTAATATCGCTTTATTAGATTGTGCCTACGGTCAATATCGGCCGATGTCGGCCCCTTAGAGAGCGACAGTCTGCGTATGTTCACGGGGCATCCTATCATCGGGATTTTTCCGGTCTCAAATGGCCCATGCTCTAACCCGAGAAAACTCGTCGAAGCATTTGTGCTATTTGAAATAGCGACAGAAGCAGGAATATCCTTTGGCGCTGAAAGCTCCCTTAAAACTACGGCACCAAATGTTGGGTGCTTAAGAGCAGAAAGAGGACGATTGCCTGTCATTAGATATTCACTGCCAAGGCGGTGTGCCGAAAGAGTGTGGCTAACGCCCCGCACTATGGCATATTTATCGGTACACTTGGCCAGTTTTGGAAGATGCTCGGAGATGCGAATACCAGGTATGTTCGTGGATATCTCAGAGAACTCGCCTCGATGAGAGGCGGGTGCGTTCGGCTTCATGTCGAACGTGTCCATATGGCTTGGGCCACCTGCCAGCCGGATGTAAATGGCTGACTTGGCTCGAGCATGGGTTGATCCGTTTGCCTTGCCCATGCCAAGCCAAGCCCGACACCACTCAGAGTAGACGCTTTGAGAAAATCTCGCCTAGTGATTCCGCCACAATAACTATTAGTTGGCATTCTTTTGTTTTGGAGTTTGCGATACATTCATTTGTGTTTATCGAAGCCCATAGCAGGTCTCCTTTGATGTCTTTGTCGAAATCATAACAGATACAAGGAAAGTTGAAAGCCGNCCCTGCCAGCGAAAGATCTGNGGCAGCTAAAACCNATNCTAGCTTTCTTCAAAAAAGAATCATTTTTAAAAAGAAAAATTTATTCNCACACTTCNTATACAAATGTTCTGCAGCACATCACGATGATTGCAATTGCTATCAAAATTACAANTCANNAAGCATAACTTACTCAATAAATCTCGATCTAATATCCTTTGGTTTTACACCTGACTGTCGCATAGCACGGAGGCTACGCGATCGATCTCGCTTGGCCAAGCGGCGACCTGAATCATCCGTTACCAAAGGGCAATGGTAATAGGCTGGGGGAGGCCAGCCAAGTGCNTTGTATAGCAATAACTGCCGAGCTGTGCACTTCAGGAGATCNGCCCCACGAACTACCTCTGTAATATCCATGTCGTGATCATCTGCTACAACGGCAAGCTGATAACTGGGAATTCCGTCATGTCTCCAAATAATGAAGTCNCCGAAATCCTTTCCCGCATTGAAAGACCTTGAGCCATAGCGTCCGTCCTCGAAGGTCACAACATTGTCGTAAGGGGCGCGGAAACGCCAATTAACATTACGGCGTTCGCCANCCACTTCAAAGACCGTGGCTTGACCAATAGACGGTCGGCAGGTNCCGGNATATAAAGGTTCATCACCTTGTTCATGGGGTGCACTTGCCGCTTCCNTTACATCCCTTCGTGAGCAGCGGCANGGGTAAGCAAATCCCCTTGAAATGAGCTGATTNAATAGTTGCCTATACCGNTTTAGCCTGCGGCTTTGAATATAAGGNCCAAACGGNCCNCCACGATCTGGTCCCTCGTNCCATTCGATACCTAACCATNCCAGATCTTCAATGGCAGCGGTGGCAAAATCATCGCTGCATCGCTGAGCATCTAGATCTTCAGTTCTATATACCAATTGACCTCCCGCTTCACGCGCACGGCGATGAGCGATCCAGAANGTTTGACCGTGACCTAAATGCAGGTAGCCAGTTGGAGTTGGGGCAATACGACCACGGTAATGATTCNTGTGAANTGAGTTCAAGTTGCCGCAAANGATTCTCGCAAACTGGGCACGGGAAAGGAGAGCAAACTCGACAATTTTGCACAGTTGAGGGAGGTGTCAGCAGGTCTAGGCACACCTTTATGTTCAGACAAACTGCAAGGCTTTATTTTCGGATTTAGTTCTGGGAACATATCTGCAATCAGTCGACCAATTTCGTATCGCGACATTCTTTCACTGCCGGCAAGGTGAAATAAGCCGGTTTGATTTNCCGCGACAAGTTCCCAAGTCACTTGCGCTATTATTTTAGCCGCAATGGGCTTTCGAAATTCATCTTCGAATAGTCTCACTGTCTCACCCTTGGACCAGCGAAGTTTTAATTGCTCCTCAATCCCACGATTTCTCTTAGGTGATTGGCCGGAGGTGAGTGAGGTTCTCACGACTGTATGCATTGGGTTGGACAGCACTAGAACCTCCGCCTCCGCCTTGCTTTGAGCATAGCAACTTAATGGNCTTGGCTCATCTTCCTCATTGTAATTACCGATTCTGCCATCAAACACAAGGTCCGATGAAAAAAAGATCATAGGAATGCCTTCNGAGAGCCTAGACAGGAAAAAGGTCGNGTCTCTATTAACTAATCGCGTTTTNGCCGGTTTTAATTCACATGCTTCCGGATCGCTCAATGCGGCGCAATGAATCACAAGAGCCGGTCGATCAATCTCGAACTGACGTTGCATCTCCTCAAAATCGGTCAAATCAAAATCATTGCGATTTAAACCTCGAACCTTCCACGTCGGTGCGAAGAAAGGAGCTGACAGTATGATATGGCTGCCAATTAATCCGTCAGCCCCAGTAACCCAAGCAAGAAGTTTCGAGCCATCTTGGACGTTATTCATCAATCCATCGTCGGGTTATCGATCCGTACGCATCGATTCTCCTATCGCGCATGAATGGCCAATGCGTGCGAGTTAGCTCTAATTTGTCCAAGTCAACGTCNCAAAGTAAGACTGATTCTTTTACACCGGCGGACGCAACAAACTCCCCCGAAGAATCTGCGACAAAACTCTCTCCCCAGAACTCTATGCCATTGCCACCTGCCAGAGNCTCGAACCCTGTGCGATTTACAGANGCNACGTAGCAACCATTAGCGATAGCATGGCTGCACTGAATAGTTTTCCACGAGTTTAGCTGTCTTTTTCCGTAAATCTCTTTCTCCGAAGGGTGCCAACCGATAGNGGTTGGGTAAAATATNATTTCTGCCCCATGCAGCGCGGTCAATCGGGCTGCTTCGGGATACCATTGATCCCAACAAATTAAAACGCCAAGTTTACCAAATCTCGTAGACCATGCTCGAAATCCTAAGTCACCNGGCGTAAAGTAAAATTTCTCATGATAGAGAGGGTCATCAGGAATATGCATCTTACGGTAAACCCCTAACAGCGATCCATCAGCATCAATGACGGCCGCAGAATTGTGATAAACGCCTGCACACCGTTTNTCGAACAGTGAAACAATAATNACAATTTCGCGATGTTTCGCCAACTGCTGGAAAGCCTCAGTAGTCGGCCCTGGAATAGACTCTGCCAATGCAAAGTGATCGTGATTTTCGCTTTGGCAGAAGTAACGAGTGGAGAACATTTCNTGTGTACAAAGTATCTGAGCACCGTCTGCAGCNGCCTGTTCGGCTTTGGCCAAGGTAGTGTTTATATTATCAGACTGTTTTTCAAAGGCTGCAGCCTGAATAAGACCAATCGTTACCGGTTGCCGAACGGTACTCATTCAACTCACTGGCCTGGTTCTCGAGAAATATTTGCACCCAGTGCCAAAAGCTTACCATCTATGTCNTCGTAGCCGCGATCAATGTGATAAACTCGGTTTACGCGTGTAGTCCCCTTCGCAGCCAATCCGGCTAGAACCAGGGCCGCAGAGGCACGCAGATCGCTGGCCATGACATCTGCACCGCTGAGCTCATGACCTCCTTTTACAATCGCACTTGGACCTTCGATGGAGATATCTGCCCCCATTCNCGCTAACTCATTCACATGCATAAACCGAGACTCAAATATCCGCTCGGTGATAATACTAATTCCTGGGGACTTGAGCATGAGGACCATCATCTGNGCCTGNACGTCGGTCGGAAAACCTGCATGCGGCATGGTCGTTATGTCTACTGAACGAAGACTTTTGGNCCGGCGGACACGAAGNGAATTGGCATNGGTTTCGAATCTGACGCCTGCCTCGCGCATTTTGTCCAGCACNGCACTAATNTGNCCAGGGTTGCATTGCCGCAGGGTTACATCGCCCCCAGTCACTGCGCCAGCAAGAGCGTACGTCGCCGCTTCGATACGATCGGGAATGACTCTGTGCACAGCCCCTCTCAATCGTTTTACGCCTTGGATAACGATCGTTGGGCTGCCGGCACCCTTGATTTTAGCGCCCATTGAAATAAGAAATTCTGCCAAATCACCGATTTCCGGTTCGCAGGCTGCACTGTGAATGATGGTGGTGCCTCGCGCTAAAGTAGCAGCCATCATAACATTAGCGGTTCCAAGTACGGTTGGTCCGCAACGTCCGCCGAGAAAGGTNTCCGCCCCTTTTAATTNGNTAGCACGTGCACGAATATATCCTGCTTGGATNCGGATATTTGCTCCTAGGTCACGCANGCCCTTTAGGTGCAAATCAACTGGCCGCGCACCGATAACGCAACCGCCTGGCATCGAGACTATTGCACGGTTTAGTCGGCCCATAAGCGGACCAAGAATACAAATCGAACCACGCATCTTTCGAATNAGATCGTAATTTCCATAGCCTTCAATTTGTTTTGCCTGAACTCGAACCGTGCCCCGGTTGATTTTAACCCTTGCTCCAAGCGATTCGAGTATTCGNGCCATGAACCGGACATCGCTGAGATTGGGCAAATTGCGCAACACACATTCTTCACGAGTCAAAAGTGTGGCCGCCATTAGAGGTAAGGCTGCGTTTTTTGCGCCGCTAATTCTNACTTCACCTTTCAGTGGCACGCCTCCTTTNATCACCAAACAATCCATTCTGATTTGTCGNAAGAATTCTGGCGCTAAAAACCAGTAGAAGCAATCACGATTCTCTTGCGNCCCNCCAGATCATTCTTGATCTCTACGTTTGCCCANGCGNCCTGACGGAAAACCTCTGTAACAGCTGTTGCTTGACCGTCGCCAAATTCAGCTATTAATTGGCCTTTTTTTTTGAGTCTGGGGAACCCTTCAATGGCTAGTTGTCTATAAAAANACAGCCCGTCTGCTCCACCATCCAACGCTATCGGAGGGTCATGTTTCCTAACCTCAGGCTGAAGCGTGCTAATCTCACTNGTTGGAATATATGGTGGATTTGACACGATTAGATCTACCGATTCATTCTTGGCAAGAGCGGCCATCCCATCAGCTTGACAAAATGTTATTTGGCTAAGTGCATTAAGCCTCATGGCGTTCTGTTTCGCCAACTTGAGGGCGGGGCCATGCAAGTCAGAGGCGAGAATTTTCGTGCCAGGGCAAAATTTAGCCAATGCGANAGCAATACAGCCACTGCCTGTGCCTAGGTCAAGCACNATTGATGAAGGGTGGTGTTTAANAAATTGTATAGCATGCTCGACCAGAGATTCAGTTTCCGGTCTAGGTATNAGCGNTTCAGGNCCTACACAGAAATCAAATCCAAAAAAACTAGTCGTTCCCAGAATGCTTTGCAGCGGTTCGCGGCGTTCNCGGCGCACCAACTGATCGCTTAATAAACACTGCTCCTCTTGGGACAATTCTCTTTTTTCGTTAATCGCTATTTCGGATCTCGCACATGAAATNAGCTCGGAAATCAGCCATTCNGCGTCAACATTTGGGGACTCGACGCCAGACTCGCAAAGACGNCGAANNGCCTCTCGAANTGCCTCATCCACAGTCATGAACGAATTAGGCCATTCGCCTCTCCAAGCCACTTATAACTAGTCAACTCATCTAGTCCCATCGGTCCACGCGCCCCAATCTTGTCAGTACTAATTCCGATCTCTGCGCCCATTCCAAACTGGGCGCCGTCAGTAAAGCGGGTCGATGCATT
>PBKH01000046.1 GCA_002721375.1 Verrucomicrobiales bacterium | reverse complement strand
TGTTGCTTTTCCCGTGCTTCCCCCATCTGTGCCATCAACATAAAACCAAAGTGTTGCACCTATATCACCGGGCGTTTGCCCCTCCTTGTATATCCCTACCCAGTCCTTTGCATTCCCTGGGCCATCTGAAAAAGTAAGGACTATATCCTCACCCGGTTTGTATGTGGTCTTGCTCGGCACCAACTCTTGAGCATTACCATATCCAATCCCCATTAAAAAAAGGGACATTAATAATAATCTTNTTGTTTTCATCATAAATTTAATCGTGAAGTGTCGAAGATGGGNAACATTTGNCTCCCCCTCATTAACCAAAGNCCGCTACTTTACANCAATTCTATGTTGGCNGCAATCGCTGAACTGTTGTTTNTCCTGTAGCTGACCTCAGCCGTCGCGCTTCTCTTANAAAATCGCTCAGANCCATCGTAATTAGCACAATTANTATGCGCTTGTNCCAATATGGCATTTATAGATGTTGAGTATTCCANNNNCNATAATTACTTAGNGTTGATGAAACTACGATGCATACTGAATGGCTTACGAAGTGATTTGGATAGTTGATCCTGCAAACTTTGTACTTCCCTGTATATTGAGACATTATCCGAATTTGGNTCACAAGTTTCTCGCGTGTTCAGTTTNACAAAACGATTAGTAATCTCTTCAATACTTAAGCTATCGCCTCGACTTTTTCGCAAACTCCACAACGCCTGCAATGCCGCTCCATAAGCGGCACCTTCGGCCACCTTCAACGTCACAACCTGTGCNTCAAATACATCGGCCATGATCTGCCTCCATAGCTTCGACTTAGCTCCNCCGCCGGTTGCTCGAATTTGGGTCGGTTTAAGGCCAAGTTTCTTAAGCCTTCGCAGACCGTAATTCATCCCCAATGTAACACCTTCCATTGTCGCCCGGGCAAAATGTTTCTCGGTAAACGTCGCTGCACGCACACCGAAATAAACNCCTGTTCCATCCGGCACATTGGGCGTACGTTCGCCTTCCAGATANGGCAAAAGCAACAATCCATCCGAACCGGCCGGTGCCTTACGGGCGGCAGCCTCATACTGGGCATGTGTCCATTTGAAATCCTTACGAATCAGTTCGGTGGCCACGGTGACGCTCATCGTACAGAGCAGTGGCATCCAGCGGTTGGTGGAATCACAAAACGAGGCAATCTCTCCTTTAGGATCTATTACGGGCTTCCCGGCACAGGCATAGATGGTTCCACTCGTGCCGAAGCTAGCNGTCACTACTCCCGGGCTCGTGTTGCCGGTTCCAATCGCACCCATCATGTTATCGCCGCCACCAGCACTGACCACAACATCCGTCTGAAGCCCAAGTCGCTTTGCAGTCGAAGTTTGCAATAAGCCAGCGGGCTGATCACTAGAGATAAGCTTTGGAAGTTTGGCCTCAAGGCTAGCGTCGATGGCTTTCACCGTCTTCCTCGACCACTTGCGCGAACGAACATTGAGCAAAGCCGTACCACTGGCATCGCCATACTCCATAACAGCGTTTCCGGTTAGCCAGAAGTTTAGGTAATCGTGCGGGAGCAACACGGTGGCCAGTCTCTTGTAACGCTTCGGTTCATGTTTCTTAAGCCAGAGAATTTTGCCGGCGGTGAAGCCAGGTAACACAGCGTTGCCAAGTTCTTTGATCGAACCCTTCAGGCCGCCAAGTTTGGCCATGATCTCGTCGCACTCCGCGGCGGTGGAGGTGTCGCACCAAAGCTTGGCCGGGCGGATTACCTCTCCATTCTTGTCAAGAGGCACAAANCCGTGCTGCTGACCACTCACACCAATGGCACGCACCTCACCAGCGGTTGCCTTGGCTTTTTTTAGCGCAATGCGAATACTCGATTCGGTCGCGTCGATCCATACTGAAGGATGCTGTTCCTTGGCACCGGCAGGCAGCCCCTCTAAAAGACCGTAAGATCGAGAGCCTTCGCCGATCACCTTGCCATTTTTCGCATCCATAACCAATGCCTTGGTTGATTGCGTGCCACTGTCGATACCAATAACTAATTCCCTCATGCCTANTTANAAAATCGAGGCAGACGAAATATCACACGGATTGTGTTGAGCCAATAACGGAAGTAATCAGCAGCTTGGCCAAGCGCTATTTTTGCCGAACGGCCTCGATTTCGTCATTTACGATGGCCAATTCGAGGAAGAGTTTCTCAAGATCGCGATAATAAATTTCTGAATCTAGAGTTTTCTTTAACGATCTTAGCGTTTCGATTTGAGACTCAACGGCTAGACGCTTTTTGCGGAGTGGCCCTGGAACATCCTTCTCCATCGTTGGGATCACAGGAAAAACCAAACGCGACAACTTGCCATCGGCGGTACTTTTNCCCTTGGCCTTCTTCTGCGTACGAACGCCACGGAACCAGTCGGCTGGCGTCCCCATGCCATCACCATTGTCATCTAAAAGTGCGTTTTCTGAAACTAGACGATCATTTTCACGATAAAATTCANCGGTCTTGCGCGAGGCAATCAAAAAAGCCTCAAGCACAGACACCGCCCCATCCTTGTCGAGGTCGGCCAACGACTGACCAAGTGAAGCCGCCATGTAGCCACCAAAACGGCAGAAGTTTTGCTCGTAACCGCTCTTGGTCGCGGTAGCCACAATNCGGTTCGGACCAGAAAGAGTNCGGATNAANGGCGCACTACTCGAACTTGCGTTTATAAACACGAGCGGCCCGTGNTGTGGCTTTAGCCAGCGCTGAAACTCAGCATCCGAAATGTCGTTACCGACTAGGTTGAACTTTGCNGCCTTGCCATCGAATGTACCGTGACCAATTAGCAGTATCCAAATTTCACCGGCCGGGTTTTTGACCCATTTGTCCAGAGTCAACTCGATAGTCTTTCGCGCTCCTGTATTTTCCGGCTTATTGCTAATATGTACGAGTTCAGCTGAATTAGCTTCGAAAGCCTTGGCCAAGTCTCCTGCCCACTCGGCAAACAGTTCGGTGTATTCTTTCTCGCCGCCGGCCCCGGTAACGATCATCACGCGACGCTCGCCAACGTCATTGAATAAGATATCCTCGGCAGCCAGCTTGCCCAAGGGCAGTAGCGATAGGCTCAACAAAAGCGCTCTCACGGCAGCCAGTGCCTCCTTCGCAGCCACCACTCGGCGACCAGCAACAGCAGCGCGGTAGCAAACATCCAAGGNAGATGCCACAGCGTGGTCGCGAACGGTTCCATCTCAGGCGATTTTTTCATCGGCAACNCATTCGCCCAATTGGCCAAGTCATTGAGTGCGAGAACGCGGCCGTCGGTGCGATCGGCTAATTCCTGCATCAGCTCGACATTTGGCTGCAGAGACCGGAACTCGTCCGCAGCTGGATTGCTTGCCCAGCCCGACTCTACTTCACCAATCGTTTTTCCGTCCTCATCCAGTACTTTTGCCCTAGCCACATAACCACCCTCTTCGCCGGCTTTGTATAATGACTCAAACACACCAATCTCAGTACTAGCCGACTCAACAGGCAAGTCGATTGCCTTCGACTCATCACCATCTGGCAACACCCTCAGCTCGACATTAGCAAAATCAAGCGGCTTGAATTCCGCGTCGAGCGCCCGAACAGTCAACTTGCGGCGAAGGCCAGCTGCGTCGGAGTAGGCTTTCGTTTCAAGCTGTACGCGATTTGGCACATCTTTGACGAGCCAGCGTATCATCTGCCGCCATGCGCGAGGCAGATCCTCGCGTTTGCCAGCGCCAGCCATCTGCCAGCGCCACATATCGCCGATAAGCAGTGCAGCCGATTTACCATGGCCGTAACGCTGAACCACCAGGGCCGGGATCTTCCGATTGTTTTCGTCAAGCATCGATGCCATCACAGTAGCGCCGGGCTTAATTCGATCGACNTGGTTNAGTACTCGGAATTTTGGCATGTCCTCGAGACGATCCTCCTCGTCCGCCTCGGTCTTGCGAAGACGCATCCACTGGCTTAGCTGGCCTTCTCGCTCAAGTTTGTACTCAAGATTATCCACGGGTTTGACANCACCCCGGCGCTGCAGATACACCGGCANCAGCTCAGCAATNGGCGTGTNTTCATANCCACCCTGTGAAAACGATTCATGACCACCGAGCATCATGAACCCGCCACCGCGCTCAGACACATGTCGACGGATCAACTCACGCTGGTGCGGCATAAAAAACGCCGATTCGAGGTCATCTAGGATAATTGCATCATAGCCGAACAAGTCGGGGGCACTCTTCGGGAAATCGTCCTTCAACTCCTCCTCGTCCCTTACATTGAGCCGCTTTAGGATAGCCTTGTCGTAGCGTTCCGCTTCGTCATCGCCCCCGAATCCCTTGAATAGAGGATTACTGCTTTCGCCTGAACGGCCAAGAAACACGAACTTGGGCTCGCGCTTGGCAATTCGAATCAATCCGACCAGATTGATCTGTGGATCATCATCGAGCGCTCGCTTGAGAAACTTGTATTCCCAGTTAGGCCGGCCGGCGACATAAAGAATGCGATAAGGCTCCTTACGGCGCTCTACAGCAACAATTCGTCGGTTATTGGCCATTGTAGCCTCCTCTTCCTCAGACTGGCCAGCTGGTTGTTCAACCTGACCCACCTCAACAGTGTAAAACGATACACCCAATACTTTCGGCTTGATCTGAAAGCTAACCTTTGTCGAGGAATTCTGTTCGAAGTTACGTCTTTCGAGCAACACACCGTCGGGGCCAAATAGACGAATCTCGATCTGGTCAGATGAAAAGCCGGTGACATCAGGAATACAATGGATCGATACCGGCGCATCCTCGAATGTCGACGAGGTCGCTTGCACCTCCCTGATTGAAATGTCCTTGATATCTGATTCGTTGCCAATAACTACCGGATAAATCGGCGGTAGCGAGCCAAGCCCTTCGCTGAGACTCTCGTAATCAGTGGCATTGCCGTCACTGAACAACAGAATGCCGGCAAGCGGTTGGCCGGTGAAGTCCTCGCCAATCTTCCGCGTCACGCCAATGAGCGAGCTGGCGCGACCCTTGAAATCGAGCGAAGTAAAATCATCGGTCCATCGCCGACGCGTATCGAACGAATAGCGGCGAATCTGGAAATTCTCGCCAAGTGCCTCCATCCAACCGCCCTGTTCTGGATTGAGAGCCTTAATCATCTCATCCGCGCGGGAGGTCGCGCTGCCGCCATCACGGATGTTCATGCCTTGGCTGTTATCCGCCAGCACGGCAATGATATTGGCCTTTGGCTTGGCCTTCTCACGCACCCATTGGGGCTCCAACAGGCAAAAACAAAGCAGCAAAATACCGAGCGTCTTCAGCGTAATACCCGTAAGCTTGAGCCTCAACGGCAACCGCGCACGCCCATAACCCCACAACGACACGAGAACCACCACCAACGCCACTCCAATCGTCACCGGCAACCAATCCCGGCTTAAAAAAACGATGGAACCATATTCTGACATTATCGTGATTGCGCGTCCCCATACATCACATAGGATATATAAGACCTATTCACTTACATTATCCTTCCGACCACCGAGTCGCTCATAATAACGGCGAACCAACTCAGAATATTGGGCGGGCACAGGTTCGTGATCGACAGGCACCATTTCGCGCTTGGGCTTGCGCAGAGACAGCTCCTGCTCGAGCCGCTTGTTGATCTCGGTCATTGGACGAAGAATTTGCATATCTACCAAATCCCATTTTGGGGGTTTGCCGTTTTCCTTATTCTCGCGGCGTATGTCGCGAGCACTTTGGCGCACCTCGGATACTTGGTTGCGCAACTCCGGAATTTCAATCACTTCCTCGACTTCGCGGAGCCGGTTCTCCCAGTCACGGTAGTCGAGGCCGGTCAATGGACCGTCGAAATCAATGTTACCTAAATCCCGAAACCGGTCTGACCCACCGGTACTGCCACCGTTATCGCTATTTCCGTCGGGACGACGCTCGGGCGGTTGATTCGGGTCGCGAGGTTGCCCACCACGACCTTGAGCAGATTGCGACTCTTCCGGATTGCTGGAACGACCCTGCCCTTGGCCGGATTGCTCTTGCTGCTCTTCCTGCGCTTGACCTCTGCCTCGGCGTTGTTGGTTTTCCTGCTGTTCAGCGTCCTGCCTGCCTGTACCTTCGCGCGGTTCGCCTTCCTGAGGTCGTTGCCCTTCGCCACGAGGATTCTGCTCGCCGCCTTCCTGTTCGCCTTCGCCATCGCGTCCCCGGCGTTCTCGTTGTTGGCCTTGGCGCTCGCTCGTAGCCTGCTCCATTTCCCGCTCAACCTCCTCACGCAAGGCATCGAGCTGATCGGCAGCGAAACGCATGGCATCCTCGTCACTGCCAATGATTTTTTCGGCAGCATCCTCAACAGTGCCACGCAGCTCAGATATGTTTTCAGTCAACTCACTCTGTATGTCACCAGTTTCATTCGACAGATTATTGCGCATAAGTAGTGACAACTGGTCGAGCGACTCATTCATGTTCTCCTGCCGAGCACGGCGAACGCCATCCTCTAATTCCTGCGAAAGCAGTTTTTCTGACATCTCAGCCTCTCGGGAAACCTGCTCCATTTGCTGGAGTAAATTCTCAAGTTGCTCTTTTTGTGAATCGGCCATTTCGATTGCCTCCTTGAGCTGACCCTCATCACTTAGAGAACGAAATGTGTTTTGCCGATCCGACTCGATGGCCTGATTCAATTCACTCTGTTTGCCGTCAAGTTCACGCGCGTCCTGTCGCATCTCACGCATGGCATCAGCAAACTCGCTTGCAGTTTGCTCACGGTAATCCTCTCGAACATCATCTAGGTTTCTGCTTGCGCGCGAACCGGAGTTGGCAGCCTGCGAAAGCTGCTCCCTTTGGAGATTACGAGCGGTCTCCTCCATCTGCTCGCGAGCCTCCTCAAGTTGCCGTCGCGACTCAGCAGACTCATCATTCTGGCTGCGATCCATCTGTTGCTGAACCTCATCCAAATCGTCAATCAGTTCACGCTGTTCCTCCTGCAGACGCTTGAGTTCTCGCTCGATGCGTTCACGTTCGGCCTCATCTTGGGCATCAAGCAGTGCAATCTGCAGTTCCTGCACACGTTCATTTAGATCCGACTGCCGTTGGGAGAGTTCCTTGAGGCGATTAAGCGTCTGCAATTGCTCAGCGCGTTCACCCTGCTGCCGAGCTTGTTGCTGCTGTCTCTGGGCTTTGCTCTCCAGTTCATAATTGTTGCTCGAGTCCTGCATCTCGAGTTGGTCAAGCTGGCGCTGAGCACGGTTGCTGTTGCCGCGACCCTGCTGCTGCTGGCGCTGTTGGCGAGCTTGCTGACGGGATACGCGAAATTCATTCTCACGCAGTTTCTGAAGATGCTGCAAGGCGGTCTGCTCCTCAACGATCGCCTCGGATAGTGCTTGAGCAAGAGCATCACCACTAGCATCCTTGGCCTTGGCCAAGCGGTCTGCGGCAGCCTGCATCGCCTCGTTGGCTTGATATGCTTGGCCTCCTGATTCGGCGTCCTGCAATAATGCCGACGCCTGCTCGAGCAGTCCGGTCAACTCTTCCTGCGAATCGAGCACAACCCCGATATCATCAGTTAGTTGTTCATCGGTAATATCGCGGCGCCTGAGATTCCAAGTGGCGCTAATGATCTCTTTTTGAGTATCGAGCAAGTTTGCAATGGACTGCTGTTGCCCTCCACCCTGCTCGCCGCCCTCGCCCTGCTGTTGCTGCTCTTGCATACCCTCTGTGGCAGAACGGTTTTGTCGAAAGATTTCCTCGAATGGTCGCACAGTGGCAAAAAACAAATCACTGAACCCCCGGCGCAGTCCACCATCACGGTCATGGTCGTCTGCCCAAAGGAAATAGCTCACCACCTGGCCCTCTTCGACACCCAGATCCTCCATCCGAAGCACATGAGCGACGGCGAGCTTGTTGGTGGCCAGACCGTCTTTTCCTAACGAAAGGTACTTTGGCTCCTCGCCGGCCAACTGATAGCCGATACCGGCATCGATCAAACCAAAATCGTCACGCGCCACTCCTTGAAGGAGCATCTCCTCGATGGATGAGACTTCAGTGTCTCCGGCCGGCAACTCTAACTTGAGCGCCGGGGCAGCATTCTCAAGAACACTGAACACATAACGGGCCGGAGAACGATTTGAACGGCCCTCCGNATCCTCNAGATGCAACTCGTAACGGAAATCACCNGGCTGNTCGAAATCNCGCANGATTTGAAACTTCGGACTNCCATCANCAATTGGCTTTAAATGAATATCAACNCCCTNNCCGTCGCGAGCCTTTAGTACGGCTGACTTAAGTGGNTTGTTAAACTGAAAATCAAAAGTCAAGCCGGTGCCCTCGACTGCGGTAAGACGACGTGTGTTTTCAATAACCTTATCTTCACGACCGGTGAACTCGGGATAATCAAGCCTAGCCTGTGATGACTTCAATGCAGGATAATCGAACACAGTCATTCGATAATACTCACCCATTTGCCCCTCGTACTCTATATGATAAACGGCGTCAGAACGCACATTGTTCAAGCGATAGCTATATGTCGGGTCATCTAGATTTTGCACCATGCGCATCTCACGAGCATCCCGACCCGGCTCCTTAACAAGCAGTTTCACACCGTCTTTGATGCGTTTGAACTTGGCGGAAATAATTNCACTCATACCACGTTCAATCTCAAAATCACCCGGTTCAACAACCAACTGATCCTGATCCAGNTGAGCCATCAGGCCAGTACCCGATCCTGGTAACTGCAGCGACGCCAGCACAAANACAACTAGCGCCACAGCATGGAAAAGGTGCGCCTGCGCCAGGCGACCGTTTGACTCGAATTCCCAGCCCTGCTTATGGGCCGCGCTGAGAGCGTCGGTCAACACGCGCTGCTGCAAATAATCTAGCTTGTTAGTGTCGTTATTTGCGATCTGCTCGGATGCGGTCTCAAGCAACTTATTGAGATCAGGATGATGTTGTTCTATTCTACGAACGATCTCCTCCAGCGTCAGCCAATCGACNAGCAACACTTTCAAGAAAACCAGCGCAGCCAAGATGGCCCCTGCAGTCCCAATAACCGGCCAGGCCAAGCGTAGATCGAAGCCAGCAGCTTGGCCTAGTGCAAGGACGCCAAGGCTAGCGAACGCACATAGCCCCCAGCATACAGCCAAGCCGGTGTACAGTTTCTGCCTCCGATGCTGCCGCCTGTGGAGCATCAGGAATTCCTGGAGTGTTTTTGGTTCGTTCATGTCATTACAGGTTCGCCAGAACGGCTGCCTTTCGCAGCAAGAACAGTTTCAAGAGTGACAAACAAAAGCACCGCCGCCAAGGCCCACTGCCAATATTCACGACGGTGAGTCTCTGTTTTTTTTGCCGCCTCGATGACAACTGGAGCAGATATTGAGGCGCTAATTGGCAAGCCGAGTCTTTTAAATTGATCCATACGAATCGGCTCNGTACGGCTCTCAGAGGAAGGAAGGTTTACAGCGAATGTATCCGACCAGTCTTTACCCCTCGCTGTATAAATGCCCGGCACATCAGGGGTGAAACTAGAATCGACCACAATTGGNTTGGNCTCGTCACCNGGTGGCATGACGGTAATTGCGCTAACGANCTGACCNTTNTTGAAACGTGANACATCGACCCGGTTGCCNACTATAAACTGGCGCGACCGAGTCTTTTTATCGAGCACCGGTTGCAGAATCGAGTAGAGAAAAGGAATGAATTTGGTCGAAAGCGCCAATTGGCTGTCGGTTGGTTTCCAGCCAGAGGCCATNACCAACAAACGACCGGCCCCACGACGCGCCAAGAGCCAGGCTGGTGCCCCGGAATCAAATTGCGCCAGCAGGTTTATATCGTCATCCGGCAGGTTCTGCAATTCGCGATATTTCCAGAAAAATAAGTTTGTGAAGTCGCTGTATCNCGAATCACGGAACACTGCCAAAANCGGATNGTCCAGCTTGAGTTCTTCCAGCANCGCGTTATTACTCGACGTAATNTCNCGNATGACCACGTCATCGGCACCCAGCCATTGCCCGAGATTCGAGGCCTGGCTCGGNGACTGCACGATCATTAGCGCNGTCGATCCCTCTTCAATCGCTTGACCAAGTGCTTGGCTAAGCGGATCGCCAACAGCATCACCGACGACGTAAAGGTCNACCTCCGGCAGCGGGCCTGTTGATTTACCACTCAAGACCTCGACCTTAAAATCGAGATTATTCGATGNCTGAAACGCGCTCGCCAAATAAAACAACGANCCCTCTGCGTCGTCCGGTTTATCCTCGCCGATGTAAAGGATACGCACGGTCTGCTGCCGGATTGGCGCAAAATAAAACTGATTGTCGAACATCGCTGCGTCACCCCGAATGGCCAATCGATCGACCGGTTTTCCGGCGCATTCACCCGGCAGCTCAACCACCCGGCTGCGCCCCGGAGGGACGTGCACCTTTTGGCTAAAAGTCTCGCCGGCCGCCGTGTATGCCAAAAACTCCAGTTCATCGCCTATGCCACTTGGTGAGTTGCTGATTCGGAACGACGGCGNANCCTTGTCGGTTGCCCACGGCACTCGGGAGGCNACCTGCTCGATGCCAGCGTTCCCTTGTTCATCCTCGCCGACCTGNTCGAGCTTCACCCTTACACCCACCGGCCATTCATAGTCCATTAANTCGCCGAGATGGCTGCCCTTCTGTAAATCACTAATGACAACAATTTCACGACTGGCAAACGNCTGTTCGTTCGATTCCGGNTCCGACTNCTGTATCAGATCTCCGGCCAGCTCAAGCGCTTGACCAAGATTACTCCCACCGAACCCCGGCTTTACCAAGCTATCGAGCCGGGTGTTTATCTCTTTCTCCGACACACGGCCTAACCAAGAATCAACCTGAGCCAGCCGCTCCGNCGAATCATCGTAGGCGAACAGCGAGAACCGGTCGCCAGGGCCAAGTCGACCCAGTGCGGCTTGCGCCTTTGACTTGGCCCGCCCCCATAAGTCGCCGCGCTGCATGCTGGCGCTGCGATCGAGGANAACAGTGATCCACTGCCGATTACGCTGCGCTTCGGAGGGATTGTCGACCGCGANAAAAGGTCGCGCAAAAACGAAGGCCAGAAGCAATAGCGCGAGGCAGCGAAGAAAAAGTAGCAGCAGATCAGTCGGCCGCCTTTTGCGATCCACCGGCGGTCTAGTCTTGTCAAGGAACATCAGGCTACCGAATTGCTGCTTATTCTTCGGCCTATCGTGCAGCAGATGCAGGATGATCGGGATGGCTAGACCAAACGCCCCCAGCAGATAAAGCGGTGTCAGAAAACTCATGCAGCCCTCCTTCCCTTCGAGCGGCGTTGGCGAACTACAGCTCGTGCAGGGCGTTCCTCGAGGAAGCGCTGCAGCACCCGCTCAAGTGGATCGGCAGTGGTCACGCGGAATCCTGGGATGCCCTGTGCGCTGAACATCGCGTCAAGCGCTGCGTTGTGAGCGTTGTATTTTTGCTGATACGAATCCCTGGCCATTCCCGGATCGAGGATCATGTTTTGGCCACTCTCCATGTCCTCAAAAATTGAGGCTTCCTCGTAACTGAAATCGACCTCGCGAGGGTGCAGAACCTGCACTGCTCGAACATCGTGGTTAGAGGCGGTGAAAAGACTGAGGCAACGCTCCAACTCATCGAGAGGTGAGAGAAAATCGGACACGAACACAACCATTCCACGCTTTCCAATGAGCGAGGCGAGCTTCTCCAGCGACTGGCAAAGATCTGTGGCGTTGCCTGCCGGCTGAGTCTCAAGCCGGCCAAGAATGGTCTTCAACTGATCCTGCCGATACCGCGGCGGGATAAACTCGCGNACGTCACGGTCAAATGTCGCCAAGCCGATGGCATCTCGCTGCTGCGTGAGAAACCATGCAAGTGATGCTGCAAATGTTCTGGCATANTCGCTTTTTTTAACGCCGACTTCATCGCCGCCGAACTCCATCGAACGCGAGAAATCGACCAAAAAAGTGCAACGCAGATTGGTTTCATCCTCGAATTTCTTAATGAACTCGCGGTCTGTCCTTGCCATCACCTTCCANTCGAGAAACCGNACGTCATCGCCGGGTGAGTATTGACGATACTCCGTGAACTCGGTGGAAAAACCGGTGCGNGGGCTGCGGTGTAGTCCACTCATAAACCCCTCGACCACAGCACGTGCCCTGAGAGAGAGGCTCTTGATTTCCATCAAGGCCTTTGGATCCAGAAAACGGTGCGTTGTGGCGGAACGGCTCACGGAACTGGAACGGTTTCTAGTAGCTTCTCGACGATCTTGTCGGCATCGACGCCCTCGGCCTCAGCCTTGAAGTTTGGCAAAATACGATGGCGTAGCACCGGCACAGCGAGCGCTTTGACATCGTCCGGGGTTACGTGGGCACGGCCCTGTAACAGCGCCCGAGACTTGCTGCCAAGAATCAGCGCCTGGCCAGCCCGAAGGCCNGCNCCCCAGTTGACCCATTCGTTGACGAAGTCTGGCGTACCATCCTGACCGGGCCGTGAACTTGCAGCAAGCCGGACGGCATATCGCACGACCGAATCAGCCACCGGCACCTTACGCACGACGTCTTGNATGCGCAGCACCTCCTCCGCACTGAACACCGGGGANGGCTGCACGTCGTCNNGCTGTGTTGTCTCGCTGACCACGCGAACCTCCTCCTCCTCCGGCAGGTAGTCGATGAAGACATTTAGCAGGAAACGGTCTAGTTGCGCCTCCGGTAGTGGATAAGTACCCTCCATCTCGATCGGGTTTTGTGTTGCAAGCACGAAAAACGGCTTTGGCAAATCACGGCTGGTGCCACCGACNCTTACCTGTTTTTCCTGCATCGCCTCGAGCAGTGCAGCCTGTGTCTTGGGCGGCGTGCGGTTAATCTCGTCAGCAAGCAGAACATTGGTAAACACAGGCCCAGATACGAAGCGCAGCTCCCTGCCGTGCTCGCCGTCAGTGAGAATTTCTGTGCCGGTTATATCCGCTGGCATGAGGTCAGGCGTAAACTGAATACGGTGAAAACCAAGGTCAAAAATCCCGGCGATAGCCCGCACCATCAGAGTCTTAGCCAAGCCAGGCACACCGGTAATTAAACAATTACCTCCAGCAAAAAGCGTGACGAGAATCTCCTCGACTGCCTCCTTCTGACCGATGATAACCCGGCCCAATTCCTGTTCTATTTTTTCGCGGCCGGAAGTGATTTGCTCGANCGCCTTCCGGTCCTCCTCGTGTGTGGTTTCGGTGTGGTCCATATCTAGTGCGTCATTGCATAAAATATAATATTGATGCCCATCGGATAAGCCTTGGGTTCAGAAAATTCCTTNAAATACCATTCACCAGCGCGGCTCTCTTCCTCCCAGCCGTCACCGAGGTCGGTGTTGTGACATATGATTGCCATAAGCCGGCCATCATCGTCGTATACACCCCTATAATGCGCTATCTCAGCATCACGCCGTTCCCAAGTGATGCCATAAGGTGCACCCTGCATCGCCGTGCGGGGATTTGGCACCTGTGGTTTCTCCTTAAGCGGGAACACACACTGGAACACTTCGTGCGTAAGTGGCANCTCGACAATCTCCCGGGATGGGAACACACGCTTAAATTCNCGCTCAAAGTTTTCCCATTCTGACTCGCCCCAAAAATCATCCACCATAAGGAAACCACCCGTGAGCAAGTATTTACGAAGCGCCNTGACCTCATCATTGCTAAAGGTTANTTGACCCGGTTCAATTATATAGATAAANGGGTAATCAAANAGCTTCTTCTCGGTTAGGTTAAGCACCGTACCGTCAGGGTCCACCTTGAGCGCGGTAAGTTGCTTGAGTCGAAACGACATATTAAGATCACTCTCAGGATAGTCGATCGACCACTTGCCTCGACCACGCCAGCCCCCACCCCACGAATCGTATTGGATGCGGGCGAAAGTGAATGTGTCGTTCGGAAGTTCCTCATCTCGATCCCAGTTCTCCACCCCAGCACGTTTATCCTGTTCAACACGACGCCAATCGCGCTGGCTCCAAGCCGCAAGAGTGGCAAGCGTCAACACTGCAATCNCTAGCCCAGNACCAAACCNGCGGATCGGATAGTGGAAACGNCTCATTGAGCCTTAGCCTCCCCAGCTGGTGGATCGGGCTTGGCCAAGCGGGTGAGCAGTTTTTGAGCGGCACGAAACCGAGGGGCATCCTCAAGTGCCTGTAGGGCATGTCGCTTGGCCTCACCCGGTTCCGTGTCGGCCAGTGCAGTGGCAAGACGAAAATGCAAATCTACCGGATCAGCGGGATCGAGCAGCAGCAGTCGTTTGAGCGGCCGGATAGTCGCCGTTTTGTTGCCAGTTTGCTGTGCGCTTAGGGCCATGTAACGGTGGGCGATGGGCGAAAGCGGATTNGCCGAAAAGAAGCGCTTGGCCAATCGTTGAACTGCAACCCAATCTTCGCGCTGCGCTTGAACCTCCATCAATCGGCCATAGAGTTTCGTCGCTGCATCCTCGATGGCGGNCCATTGCTCCAAAACGGCCAGTTCCTCCTCCGGCTGACCAAGCTCGCGATGAGCGCGAGCGAGCATACCGTAAGGCGATCCACCGCCGCGCTGCCTAGGGTGCAACCGGATCGAACGTTCGAGCAACGGGACGGCATCGATGAAGTTCTTCTCCTCAACGAGGTTTGCGCTAGTGGTNTTGAGCGCCCAAATATTGTCCGGGTTAGACTCAAGCCATCCAACAATAGCATTTTTATCGAGCGGGTTGACTTCGAGTGGCGTAGGCTTGGTAAGGTCAGCCTCGGAAGCAAACGCCTTGGCCAAACCAATAGAAAACGCAGTGAATCCCTCCTCAAGCTCGGTCATCGTGACGGTGTGCTTTTCCAAGGCGATATTGATGAATATGCCCTCACCCAAGTCACTCAGAATATTGCCAATGCAGGCCTCACCAAAATTGTTCACTAGATACTCGACTACAAGTGACGACTGATAATAGGCAAATTGAACATGCTCAGGGCTCTTTGGAACCAAAAACGCCATACTGAGCCTCTCAATCGGTGTCATCTCGCCGTTTAAAATGAAATCTCGGTACTCAGGCGTCATCTGTTCACCCCAAGAACTATGCCGCAACCGCTCTTCGTAAACTGATATACCCTCGCTGAACCATCGAGGCATCCGATTGCGCGTCTTTTGTAAGGTAATCACATGACAATACTCATGCCACAACAACGACTGCCAATTTTGNTGGAANCCAACGAGCGATTTCGGACTATTGGCNGTGATCAACTTACCAAANCAAACCCCCATATAGNCGTCACCACCAGGAATACCGAATGTCCTCACGGCAAAATCCTTTTTTTCGGGAAAAATCTCTACAATTACAGGATCTTCAATTTGCGTGTCATATTTTTTGGAGAATAACTCGCGAGCCTCGGTCAAAAGATCAATTACCTCGGCACCATACAGCGCTTCCTCATCGCGAGTCATCCGCAGCAGAAACCCGTTGCGCTCGATCGTCACGTAATTTTTGAGTGAATCATACAGTGTGAGCAGATTGAATGTTGTCACGTCGTAGCCATCCGCCTCGTGTGCCTCCGCAGCTAATTTCCACCCTTCATCCTCTTCGCCAAGGCGAAGCANGTCCTGCGCAAGTTGCGTCTTGGCCGGAATGTAATCCTTGCTGAACTGGAGCGCCTGCCGCTGGTGCTCAGCACCCTCGGCGAACAGGTATTTAGACGAAAGTTTTTTACCGATCTCATGATCCACCAAAGGATTGGTCTTCCAAAATTTCAAGCCACTAGCCCGTGCCNNCTTAGCTTTCTCCGGCTCGTTACGAACGTTGTGAATGGCNGCCTGCAGTGCCCAGCTTTCGGCNTGATGCGGGTTGACTTTGANGATCGCCTTGAGNATGCCATTAGCCACGTCATACTGCTCAGCGTCGGCCTGATTGTGAGCCTGCAGCAGCAGCGAAGGGACGTGGTCGGGATTAATGAACATCGCCGTATGCAGCGGCTCCTCCATTTGCGACGGATCGCTCTCGGCATAGGCTTTGGCCAGNCCATGCAGCAAATCAGCGTCCTCGGGGTAGTATCCGACTGCGCGAGTGAATGTTTCCCCTGCCAACTTGAAGTCGCGCTTGGCCAATGCCAGTTCACCAACTGCCAACAACGCTTCACGATTTTCAGGATCTGACTTAAGNACGCGGTCGTAAAGATTTTCCTTAACCTGCTTCGGATCATAGCCATTGGACTTGAGCGCTGCGCGACCGAGAAATACTATGGTGTTCTCATCACTCATNGTGCGACGGCCATTAAGGAACTNCAGAATTGCCTGCAGCATCTGGGTGGCCTTTTCGGAATCACCATTGGATTCATAAGCGAGGTGAAACAGCCAAAGCGCCTCGGCGTTGAGACGGTAACGGTAATTCTCAAGTAATTCCGTGGCAAAACGCGCTGCCTCNGGATACCGACCGATTGACAGTCGTGCGCGCAGCAGCAGCAGTCTCCAATCGGTGTCATATTCCTTTTCGGAGATCGCCTTTTCNCAAGACTCAATCGCCTTGGCATACTCACCGATGGCGTAGAATTCCCGAGCCTCCTTCAGTGTCGCCGCCTGCACTTGGCCAAGCGCCAGACAAAACAGAACAAAGAGCATNCAATACGGAAAAAAACGTAGCATCGAACCCACAACCCTCTTCATACCATCCAATTCCCGGTTAAGTTACTTTTGCACTGAATAAAACATCTCACCGATNCACAAACAGNCTCNGTTTATAGCCGCTTTTCTNCAAGACAAATCAGCATTCAGAAAAAGCTTAAGAGACAATCACTGCTTAAATCATCCGCAAAAAACACTCCATCGATCAATTCTGTTTGTTTAGAAAAGCCTGAGCGCAGTGACAACGAANACCTCTCATGGCATATGACTCGCACTTGAAAAGCAGAATTAGGATAGTTTCCACCAAAAAAACTTGCTTCAAAGACGGTCAAGACCAGACAGTCGGCACATGGATCAGCCGGATCAACTGCGCGAACTCTTTCGAATGCAAAAGGCACTCAATGAACGGATCGGCGTACAGACCGATGGCATGAGCGACGAGCAGAAAACCGAATGGGTACTCAACTATTGTAGAGCAATGGGACAAGAACTCGCCGAATTGACAGATAGCGTGCCATGGAAATGGTGGGCCAAATATCAGAAACTGGATGAGCAAAACGCCCGTGTCGAAGTGGTTGACTTATTTCACTTCCTCATCAGCCTCGCACAGGTACTTGGGATGAGTGCCGACGATGTGTTTAACTCGTATGTAAAAAAGAACGAGGTCAACTTNCAGCGACAAAACAGCGGCTACACCGAAAAAGACGAGGCTGACTCGAGACATATTTGAGTATCGCTCATGAGCGAACCCAGTGCAGATATCNTACAGGTACTCGTTTCCCAGGAAGAAATTAGACGACGCGTCGGCGAACTAGCAACAGAGATGCAGTCGGACTTCGCCGGGCGCGACCTCGTAGTTGTTGGCCTGCTCAACGGGACCTTAATGTTCCTAGCCGACCTCGTGAGAGGAATCGACCTGCCGCTTAGGCTCGACTTTATAGGAGTGTCGAGCTATGGCAACGGTGTCGAGCCAGGCGAACTAGTGTTCACCAAGGAATTAAAACTCGATGTGAGCAATCGAGATGTACTGCTCGTAGACGACATCATCGACACCGGCAAAACTCTCTGCAACGTGATCAGCAAACTTAAAGCCATGAAACCACGACACATCAGCAGCTGCGTGCTTCTCTCCAAAAGGGCTCGACGCGAATATGAAATCCAAGTCGACTACGTCGGCTTTGAGATCCCCAACGAGTTCGCCGTCGGCTATGGCCTAGACTTCGGAGAAAAGTACCGAAACCTGCCAANCATCGGTGTNCTAAGACCAGAGTTGTACTCATGAATATCTCGGTCAAATTTTGGTCATACTTTGCTGATTTGACCGATTGCAAACAGGCTCAATTTGAAATCGAAAATGGAGCTACCTTGACCAAGTTGCACGAAGCCGTTTGTGAACAATTCCCAAAACTGGCCGATTCGAAAAACAGCACNCTCAAGGCAGTTGGCCTTGAATACGAAAACGACGANTTCATTCTGNGCGACGGCGATGAAGTCTCATTTTTCCCTCCTGTTCAGGGCGGCTGATCAATGAAAAGCGAGCTAACTTTCACTAGCAATCCGATCAACGAAGCTGCTCTCGCCCAAGCCTACGCGATAAGCGAAACTATGGGAGCTGTTGTTCGTTTTATAGGCGTAGTACGCGGAAGCGAGGGTAACAACAAAATCGGCTCAATCGAGTATGAAGCGTTTGAGCCGATGGCAAGACACCAGTTTGAATTGCTGTTCGATGCNCTTAGCCAGCGGTGGCCTATCGAGTCGGTGCGCCTGATACATCGGATTGGCGTCGTACCGGTGAACAAGCCNTCGCTGTGGGTAGAAGTAATCGCACCACATCGCGCTGAAGCATTCGATGCCTGTCAATTCCTCATCGACGAGATGAAACAAAAAGTNCCAATCTGGAAAAACCCGATACCTGTTTAGACAGATTTCAATCGACACAAACCTCTCGANACCATCCGGTTAATTCNCTAAAAAATAGATNTTTCTCNGCAGTTCTTGAAATTCAACCCGACACTTCACGGGCGNATGCGAGGGCCTGATCACGAGTNNCGAGTTCGCCGTCGAGNTGACGATTGCGNATGTCATCAAGNAACTTCCCNAGCCCCGGTCCCGGTGCTTGGCCAAGNGCGATAAGATCGGCACCNTTAATAAGTGGTTGCTGCAGTTCAGGCTGATTCTGGAATTCGACAAANTTAGCTTGAAGATACTCGAAGTTCGCTAGCCTTCCAGAAGAGGCCAAACTATCGAGCCGNTTCAATTCCAGTTCNACAGGAAAGGTCGGNCGGAGAAAGAGTTNTCGAAGTTTAGCACGGCGCATTTGTTGCGCGNNCTTCAATTGCATATGTTTGTGTACACAGATTTGAACNGCAGAACTCACGGACTTCGGGAATCGCAAACGGTTCATGATTTCCAACGACATATCTGCACCAACCTTTTCATAATNCAAGAACCTAATACGCCCTTCGTCACAAGTTTGCATCAATGGCTTAGCAATATCGTGTAATAACACGGACCAAATGAGTGTCGCACCTGCGTCGTGAGACAAATGCTCGAGCATGAGTCGTATGTGCAGAAACACGTCGCCCTNGGGATGATGCTCTAGCGNCTCTTCGCAGCCAATGGTGGCAGCAAGCTCCGGCATTATCTCNGACAGCAGTAGGCTATCCTGCAGTAGATTAAGACCGCGTGCCGCGTACGGCGGTCGGAAAAGCTTCAACAGTTCTTCGCGGATGCGCTCGGCACTCACCTCGCGAATNGCAACAGCGTGTTGNCGNACGGCCGCAAACGTCTCCGANTCAACCTCAAAACCCAACTGGGCTGCGAACCGAACGGCACGNAGCAGGCGTAATCGATCTTCGCCGAAGCGCCGCTCTGGGGCGCCGATAGTGCGNATGCGCCTNGCCTTAAGATCGGCTNGGCCGCCAACCCAGTCATACAATTCGCCAACGATCGGGTCGTAAAACAGACCGTTGATGGTGAAATCGCGCCGCATAGCATCCTCACGCGCATCAGTGAAACNCNCGCGATCNGGCCGCCTTCCGTCAGCATAACCGCTCTCAGCACGGAANGTTGCTACCTGGTATTCATGCCCACCCTCAATAACCATAATCACGCCAAACTGTTTGCCAACCGGAATGGTTTTTCTAAACAACTGCTCAATCTGATCTGGCTTTGCATCGGTAGCGATGTCGTAATCTGTCGGCACTAGATCAAGCTGNGCATCACGTACGCAGCCACCTACCCAAAACGCCTGATATCCGGCCTCGGCCAGTCTCTTGGCCAAGAAGATTGCCCCNGNTTTAAGGCTCTCNGCTGANGTGTTGACAATGTCGCGCATAGCGGAGCGGCTCGCGCCGTTGGGTTAGTTTTCGCCAAAAAGCTAAACGCAATCAAGCCGCATAGAACGCCANCNGCANNGTATAAGTGTATGTTTCGCTAATTGCCTTTTCGGAGTTCAGCACGTTGGCTAATCTCTCGGACGTGCTGGAACAGCGCAAGACAGGTGAAAAAATGCTGCGAGGCATCCCCGCATCGCAAGGNGTAAGTCGCAGCCGTGTGGTATTGCTAGACCGCACTAGCATAGACCCGGTCAAGCGATCCATCAATGAGACCGATTCAGAAAAAGAGGATGATCGACTGCAATCGTCTATTGCAGAAACGCGTAGGCAAATCACTACCATGCAGGATCGACTGCNCGAGGCGATGGGTGCCAAGGAGGCTCTAATTTTCGACTCTCACCTGCTTGTACTGGAGGATCCGNTATTGCTTGAAGAAGTGTCACGTTACATACGGGAAGACATGGTCTCAGCCGAATATGCCTTTTATCAGGCCTCGGAAAAATATGCTAAAGCCCTAGCCAAGGTAGAGGATANCTACCTAAGTGAGCGCGCCGCCGATATACGTGATGTAACACAGCGCGTGCTGTCTAACCTCATGGATCGACCGACAAACACCAAACTCGCCAACCTAACCGAGCCGTGCATTGTAGNNGCCCATGACCTGACGCCCACCGACACAGCGATGCTTGACCCAGCAATGGTGCTAGGGTTTCTCACCNAGGTTGGCAGCCGAACTTCACACACCGCCATTCTCNCNCGGTCGCTGCGNATCCCGGCGGTGATCGGACTCGGCGAAGCAATACGCGAACTGCATAGCGAACAATCTGTGCTAATCGATGGCTTCAACGGATTTGTCATCATCGAGCCGTCAGATCAAACACTATTTGAATACGGTCAATTGGTAGAGCGNCAGACCTCAATCGAAGAAAATCTCGAGATCATCCACGATGACGCAGCCGAAACAAGAGATGGCCAACGGATTNTTCTCTCAGCCAACATCGAGCGAGTCGACGACATCGAAAGCGTCCGACAGAGCGGTGCGACCGGCGTCGGCCTGTTCCGCACTGAGTTCTTATTCATCAACCGAAGCGACTTNCCGAATGAGGAAGAACAGTTTGCGGCCTATCGCCGCGTGGTCGAGTCGCTTACACCAGATCCGGTGATCATTCGNACACTCGACCTCGGTGGCGACAAACTACTCTCACATGTAAACGTAGCCGAGGAGATNAATCCGTTCCTTGGCTGGCGCGCTATCCGCCTCTGTCTCGAGGAGAAGGATCTGTTTCGTACGCAACTCCGCGCTATCCTTCGAGCCAGCGCCTTTGGAGACCTCAAAATCATGTACCCAATGGTCTCCGGAGTGGAGGAACTCGATGCAGCCAACGTGCTTCTCAACGACTGCCGCGAACAACTTCGAGCCGAGCATAAGGCATTTGCCGATGACATCGAGATCGGGGTGATGATTGAAACGCCGTCCGCTGCGATGATCGCCGACAGTCTTGCTAGACGAGTGCAGTTTTTCAGNATTGGCACCAACGACCTTATCCAGTACGCGCTAGCCGTAGATCGGTTGAACGAGAAAATTGCCCACCTTTACGAACCAACGCACCCCGGCATATTACGCCTGATTAAGACTACAGTGGACGCCGGCCANTCGCANGGAATCTGGACCGGGGTTTGTGGCGAAATGGCTGGAGATCTGGCAGCAGTACCAATCTTACTCGGACTAGGAGTGGCCGAGTTGAGTGTAACGCCANCAATGGTGCCTCGTGTGAAAATGCTGATCCGCAGCATCGAGATGGAGCAGGCGCGTGAACTAGCAACTTTCGCGCTGAAGAACGATTCCCCGAAGGAAATCCTCGCCCGCGCCGAGGCTTTAACCAAGGNGGCTGTACCGGATTTTTTTGAGAGTTAACTTAAAGCTGATGAAACGATGCTTTTGCCTTACAACTCAAGGCTGCCACGCCTTAAATTCCTGCAAACGGCGAACTTCGGTGAAACGCGGATCCTTCATTACCCGTTGGTATATATTGTCGGCACCCGCATTCGTAGCCCGACGCTGCCTGTCTAGCGCGAGCGCCTTGGCCAATGTGGTCCANGAATCTGCCGTTCTGTCCGCCTGTGACGCCTGCACCGCAGCAAGATCATACCAACCCTCCGGGCTGTTCGGCATCTTGCGGGTTAGCACAACCAACGCCGACTCAAGCTGCTTCTGACTTCCGAGCTGATTGAAAAACTGGGCAGCCATCAACAAGTTAGTTGTATTNATCGTCGACTGTTCAACAACTTTTGCTAGCACATCGATGCCCTTTTGCGATTGGCCAAGCTGGACATGCGTCGTCGCCAAGTNCAGCGCGAGCTCAAAGTTTGACGGCTCGCCGTTCAGACGGATCTCAAGTTGCCGTAATTCATCACGGACGATCTTGGTTTGCTGCTCAGCTTTTATACTTTGGCCAATATTTCCATAAACAGAAGCAATTGTGAAACGGGTGCCAATCTCAAGGCCGGGTTGCAGCACTAGCGCATCAAGCAGCTTGAGCGCCTGATCATTTTGTTTCAGGCGCAGATAAATCGTTGCTAGTTCAAGCGTGACCTTAGGATCGTCAGGATTAGCCGTATGCCGTTGCTGCAACCCAACCAGCTGCTGCTGAATCTGCTGCTTCTCCTGTTCACTCAAGCCCAAACCTTTCTCGNCTGAATCCATCTTGCCTTCCAAAACTCCGTTGAATTGCTGAATACCTCGGATCAAGTGATTAAGCATCGGACTCTCTGGATCAAACTTCTCGTAAGTCGTTACCAATTCGATGGCATCGTCACGCCGACTCTCCGCTGACTTCTTGTTCCCCATTTTGAATTCGTCATAACCAAGCGAAAGTAGCAACTGAGTGAAGTGAGACAAGACCTCGGGACTGTAAGGACAAAAAGCCCANGCCTGTTTAAGAGCAAAAATATATTCACGAGTCATACGATCCTGTTTTTGTTTCATCTCGTCGCGCTTTGAACTGTCTGCTTCCTTGGTAATGGCAAGCTTATAGTTATTGATGCGCCACCGGTAGATATCCGCGATAGAAGTACGCAGTTTGCTGAACGCCTTCTGCGCTGCCTCATCGCGGACAAATGCGGGGTCACCAGTGTAACCATCGAGGTCCCACCGCCTGTAAGTCTTTATCGCCCAGTCACCAATCTGTTTAACAGTTGTATCATCAGTAATCCAGTTGCCTGTGAGCCTTTCCTGATAATTCGCCCAGAAAAGACGATCTTTGCGCATCATTTCATCCGTTATTTCCGGAATCTCCTCGCGATTAAGCTTCAGAATGATCCCATAAGGTGTGAGGTGCGGNTACATCCATTCCAACGGAAAGCTAACCTCAATGAAAAAATCACGTTCCGGGTTTTTGTCGAACAATAGCTTGGCCAACTTTGAGTTGATCTGCATAACCGAAACTTGACCGGCCACGGAGACACGATCCCCAATTCGGTTAACAATCTCACCGGGCTTTAGAGCGCCAGCCTTTTCGCGCGCATCTGCCTCCTGCAAATATTCCGCAAAGGCCATTTCAGCTTCGATTTGAGAAGGGGAATTGAGTTCGAGATCAGGGTACAANCCCGCTTGGCCTGGCGCTATAAAACCGGCAAACAACTCGTCGATCAACCGTCGGTTAAATCGCACCCTAGCCTGCATCCAGCGAATGAAGCGGCCGTTCTCCTCAACTCGCCTTGGCTGCACCTGACCCAGCGCAACAACTTGCTCGCGTAACTCAAGTGTTGTGTTAGAAAATTCAACCCCAACAAACGCAGCCTCATCCCAAATTGGCTCACCATCAACGATCGAATTGAATTCGCTAGCCAAAATTTTGCGAAGTGAGCCTTCTGAAGGCGGGTTTACACAGACCTGCCTGCCCTTGTCAGAAAGTCTCCCAAGAATAAACCGTGCTAATTCATCCTCTTGCACAAGGCGCTTTGCCAAAGCACTTGGTTTCACAATATGTTCCGGTTCAAAATAGGAACCTCTCGTGCGGCGCCTAACCTCCCAATCCGCCCCCATGCCAATCATCCACTTGTCAACGGCACCAGAAAGACCAAATAGAAAGTTGGTACCCAATGCACCGGATGCAAACGGGAGATAAGTTGGATCAGCTGGTTCCCAATCAATTTGCTGACTTCGCTGATAATGGGCGCGAACGGTATCGAGATACGTGCTATCAGCGAGTGCATTTTGAGTGATCAGCGCAACATCCCGGCGATCGAATTCCGGATCTCGNCNCTTAGCCGGATCGGTGAAGCTCTCAGCAAAAATCATATAGGTCGGGTTGAATCTGCCNGGATCGGTGCCACCGAACAGGATAGCGTTCTCCGACATTTCCGGATAAATCGGACTTCCATCCGCCTCCGTGTATGGCGGCGTGAACATATCGTGTCCGTACCAAAAACCAAACAGATGCCCGCGCTGCTCATTCTTCCCCCAGTGCGACAAAACCGACCACACCGGAAGCATTGATAATATAATTATTACTACTCCGATAGGCAACACATCAGCTCTATTTCTTATCGGTCCAGATTGCCCGTCTTTTTGTTGAACAGAAACTTGATTAGGCCGATGGACAAGGAACAATGCAGCTAAAAATACCACTAAACAAAATGCAAAGCCACGCGTCCAGTGATTCAAAAAAAACTGAGTCTCTGCCAATTCGGTAGACCAACCAACCATCGCAAAGGCAGCAGCCACGACAAGACCCATACCAAGCCACAACCGTGCCTCGATATACCGCCGCACAACTAGTGCGCAAAAAAGCGTTAATCCAAACCCGATCCACATTGCCAGTAGCACGTGCGATGCAGCNAAGAAAACACGCGTCATGTCACGCCCGTGCTTGTCCGGTGTCGGGTTGAGCAGAATCATCAGTAATCCAGCTAGACATATATAAATGGTAAACGAACCGATCATCCAGCCGCGTTCGCGATTCTTCATCTTCAACAGAAGCACNAAAGGCAGAACCGCAAGCAGCATAAAAACACCGAATTCATCCGCCGCACCTTCGATATACATCCGAATTTGCCCAAGGAACTGGAAAAAATCAGTCGTAGGATTGGTCTGCTGATATTGACCGCGGGTAAATGCGTGCACGAAACCAAGCCAAGTCCTCGGATATCCCCAGTTGATAGGAGGATTCGTCATTGAGGCCAAGGGCATGAAAAGGTAAAACACCGCGCCCCCTGCATAGGCTAAGCCACTCCAAATCACCTTAAGACTGTCGCGAATTTCTCGAACCGGATTGAAACCTCCCCAACCCCCATCCTGGGTTATTGTTACCACCCACATCAACCCCGTGATGGCAATAAAGCTCACACCGAGCATATGAAAGAGCACTTGCATTGGCGCGTTCTGACTGAACAATTCCGTCGCACCAACCACCATCGCCACCAACACTAATAGATAAACCAGCGCGTTGACGGTGAAAAAATTTCGTCCGAGCCTAGGATGTGCAAACAGAATCACCGTCTCGATTCCCATCGCCGCAACTATCAATGTTTGATGGTTGCACAGGCAAATGCCAAACCAGAAAAACGTCCAGTAGAGATAACGCATGCGAGTCGTATCCTGCGTCCAGCGGTAGAGACAGCACAATACACCCATCAACGAGAACACACTTAATGTGTATACTTCCACTATCACTGCCTGACTCCACATGAATCCGCTGAATCCAAGCATCAGTCCTGCCACACAACCACCCACTAGAGTGATACGATTGGTCAAGCGTTCCTCCACGCCACCAAGCCACTCCATGCTATGAACAAGTCGCGCCGAAGCCCGGCAAGTCAATAGCGCCAGTAAACCGCTCGACAATGCCGCCGCAAAAGCCGACGACAACGCCACGCGAAATGCGATATTCGAGATCGGAACTAGCTTCGTGAACAGCCATGTGTACAGAGTCCAGACCGGATAGCCGGGCGGATGTGGCACTCCTGCATACATCGAACCGACCGCCAACTCGCCGCAGTCCTCTAACGTCAGATCCGGCGAAATTGTGAGGCAATAGCCAATCAGCGTTACCAACGTTGTGATGCCAAACGCCAGCCAATCTATAGGACGGAAGAACGACTCCCCGGCAGCGAGTGCGCCATCGGGTTTTAACCAGCCCGGCATTGGGTCGGATGAAGCTCGTTGGCTCGAAACCGGCTTAGGGCGCCTTGGACGTTGCACCCGCTCTTTTTTATTTTGTCCCATTAGGAATGCGCCGCAGCGCGAAGACGGGCAAGATAACATCCAGACATGACTAAAATCCATCTTTGAATCCTAGGGCTGGCCATTCCCTGTTGCCAGCCAGGACAGTTTCACGGCAAAGTCGCGGCCGATGGTGCTACCCCACAAGATCGCCACCCTACTCTATTGCTTCGACACCGACGACCGGTTGCTGCTGCTTGAACGCGCGCAGGAACCCAACCTAGGCAAATGGAGCCCGCCCGGCGGCAAAGTACGCGCCGACAACGGCGAATCGCCCTACGCCTGCGCCTGCCGCGAGGCTGAAGAGGAAATGGGANTCAATCTTCGTCCTGTTGATCTTCACCTCACCGGCCTCATAAGTGAGGACGGCTACGAAGGTAGCACACACTGGTATATATTTCTGTTCGAGGTACTACCGCGCTTGACCAAACTACCACCACCATGCCCCGAGGGCCGGTTCGGTTTTTTTAACAACGGCGAAATTGCGAATCTCATCGTACCTCGCACCGACCGTGAAAAACTGTGGCCACTATTTCAGCAGCACCGCGGTGGCTTTTTCTCAGGGCACTGCCGTTGCCTCTCAGGTGACGCCTTTGAGTGGACGACAGAAGAATCGATCCATGCCTGACGAACAATACATAGATCTCAGCAGTGACGATTACTTTATGGGCGAAGCCCTACGCCAGGCCATGAAGGCATGGGACTCAGAAGAAGTGCCGATCGGTGCAGTGATCGTTCATGATGGTAGGATTATCGCCCGGGCATTCAACCAAGTGGAACTACTCAACGACGCCACCGCACATGCCGAGATGCTCGCACTAACCGCCGCTGAGGANGCTCTTGGCAATTGGCGACTTAACGGTTGCACACTTTTTGTCACCAAGGAGCCATGTCCGATGTGTGCAGGGGCTATGGTTAATTGCAGACTCGACCGGGTGGTCTTCGGCGCTCCCGACCCCAGGAGCGGCGCCGCCGGTGGTGCGATGAACCTGCTACAGCATGATGGGCTCAACCATAACTGCACCATCACCGCAGGCGTCGGTGAGCAGCAATGCGTCACCATCCTACGCGAGTTCTTTGTCGAACAGCGAGCCAAGAAAGCCGCCAAACGAAATTAAACTTTTGGCCAAACATTTGGGCTCCACCTTAAGAGTGCAAACCTTAAGCTCCATGAATTCCCAACCGGATCAAACCCAAACGTCGTTTTCCGCGGTCAAGCCACCTCCAGCATCCCCGGTATTAATAACCCCCTTGGGCTCCACAAGTATCAGTTTGCACTCCTGCCTTGCGATCGGCCTGTGCTCAATCCCCTTTGGAATAACAAACATTTCACCAGACTCGAGCCGAACATTTCCATCCCTGAACTCGATGTCCAAAACACCGCTGACAACGATGAAAACTTCATCTGTATCACCATGTGAATGCCACACGAACTCCCCATTGGCCTTAACCAGCTTGAACTGGTAATCGTTCATCTCCGCGATNACTCGCGGTGACCAATTTTCGCTAAAACAAGAGAACTTCTCTTCAATGTTTAATACTTCATGTTTCATGGCAAATCATGCTGATTATTAGGAAGTTTCACTAAACANGTTACAGCTGAAAAAAAGCACTCACTAATAACTGGTGACATTACTAAATTTAATAAGAAATTGAACGCCCGTCTTATACCGCTGGAAAGCCGTAATCCATACCAAACTCGAAGTAGGTCGGGCAGACTCCAGGCATTTATCTCTTAACATTTTGTAACACAGCGCCTGTCATACCGCCATGCTCTCGTATAAGGGAGGCAAGTCCATTGTATTCCCTAAGTTGGGCTAAATCGAGTGCGGTAAAGCCTCCGCCCTTCATCCTCGCATTCACGGACGCACCCTTAGCTAGAAGCAGTTCAACCGCCAGCGCATGCCCTTGATCNACAGCCTGATGTAACGGAATCCAGCCACGCACATCACTTGCATTGACATCCGCACCACGAGCCAGAAGTAACTCGATCACCTCGACTTGCCCCCGGAAAGCCGCCGCATGCAACGGAGTATTTCCCGAACCGGTCGCCTCATTTGCGTCGACCCCTCCATCAAGATGACGCCTCACCTCCTGAATTTTCCCGTCAAAGGCGGCCTTATGTATCAATATCGCCTTAGTTGTTCTGCATCCAGTCAACACAAGCACAGCAGCAACCAAAAAAATTAGTGATTTCATTACGTGGAAACGGTTATGCCATAAGGAACCCTTTTCAACTATTTTTTGTGACGTTGCAAAAGTGCGCTAAATGAAAAACTAACCTGCTTCCATTTAGCCAAAGGGCTGACAATCCTAATCTGATCAGCCAACTTCAGTTCAGCTTATTGTGTCACTTCATTGCCTCGTAGACCGCCGCACGAAATTGCGTAAGTGTGACCTCACTATATGGGTATCGCCGACAAAGGAAAATGGCATACATCTCATTTTTAGGATCGATCCAAAAATGGGTAGTGTGATAACCGCTCCAACCAAATACACCATCAGCACCATACCGGTTGAAATCGTTAATTATATAAAAACCAAGACCAAATCCGTTGCTATTACCTCTATCATTGTAGCCAGGGATATCTCCCAATTGATCCGTCCACATCAATTCCAAAGTCTCAGGCTTGAGAAGCTGTTTTCCGCCCTGCGCCCGGCCGCCATCCAAGATCATCTGGCAGAATCGCGCGTAGTCTGCCATCGTCGAGATCAGGCCTTCTCCCCCAAGGTATAACTGCACCTCTTTATCATATGGCAACTCGTCCTCGGCAGGTTTGCCAGCACGGAACGCGCCATCCTTGAACACGCTCAAAGGTTGGAACCATTTGCGGTTGCGCTTAGTGAGGTGAAATCGCGTGTCCTTCATTCCCAGCGGCCTGAAGAGTTCCTTTCGTAAAAACTTATCCAGGGTTTTGCCAGATAACGCCTCAATTGCACGCCCCAGTACTGCAGTACTCATGCCGTAGGTGTACTTCTTGCCTGGCTGATGGCTAATCGGCTCTTTGACCAACTCACTGATGATCCATTCAAGGCTCTTGGCCCGCGTGGTTTTCCCCCAGAAACCATCCTGATGATAAAGACCGTCGTAACCATCAAAACCGGCTGTGTGTCGAAAAAGATCTCGATAGGTAATCGGCTTGACCAAGGATACTATTTTTTCGTCGGTAGTCTTGACCTTTACGCTGGCCAATTCTGGCAACACGACAGACACAGAATCGTCGAGTTTGAACTTACCACGCTCATATAGGATCATAGCTGCCACGCTTGTGATCGGCTTAGTCATAGACCATATCGGGAACACAGTTTGATCGGTGATCTCCCGATCATGCGGCATCCCCGATGCCGCCGCACGGTAGTAGACAACCTTTCCCCTACGAGCAATCAGGCCGACGTTAGACGGCGCATCTTTGTTCTCGATCAGCTTTTTTTGCACTTCGAAAACGGCATCCAACTTCTTGGCGTCAAATCCCAACTTGGAAGAGGTCTTCTCTGCGGCAAGCCCCACCGCTTGGCCAAGCTCGGCAGCATCCAAATGAGCCAAAGTTACAACATACACGAACAGGATTGAAATAACATATTTCACCATGAAAAAAGACGGGAACGTAGCCCCCGCAATAAAATGGTATAAATCAAAAACAAGCGCTTGACCAAGATTAAATGCAAATCGATCGTAGTTGCTTCACACGTGTGATTTTGTATCATTGGGGCTGACCAATTGGATGAATGTCCGCCGTACAACGTTTGCCGTATTTTTAGCGGCTCTTCTCGCCACAACTTTTAGCCACGCCGCACCCGCTGAAACGCTCAATTTTGAGACGGACATTCGTCCCATCCTTAAAGCTGCATGCTTTCATTGTCACGGAGAGGAAAAAAAGAAACGAGGCAGCCTCGACGTTCGACTGGTTCATCTGATGAAAACAGGCGGCGATTCAGGTGCAGCAATCATACCCGGAAATCCAGAAGATAGCCTGCTCTGGAAACAGATCACTTCGAACGAAATGCCGAAAGGCCCCAAGAAACTGACTTCCGATGAAAAGCAAACAATTCGGGATTGGATTTTACAGGGCGCCAAAACAATTCGCACCGAGCCGGCAGACCCCGACTCGATTCGATTCACCGAGGAGGAACTCAGCCACTGGGCATTTCAACCTGTGAAAAACCACTCCGTGCCTCAGCCAACCGGATTCAACATTAAAACACCCATCGACGCCTTCATCGCCGAGGGATTGGCCAAGCAAGGCCTTCGGTTTTCGCCACAGGCTGAAAGAGAGACGTTGATCCGCCGAATAACATACGACCTTATCGGCCTGCCACCGACTACCGCCGAGGTGGAAGCTTTCGTCGGTGATGAAACGCCACAGGCATGGGTCAGGCTCGTGGATCGCCTACTCAGTTCACCAGAGTTCGGCGTACGCTGGGGTCGGCATTGGCTGGATGTGGTCGGCTATGCCGAAAGTGAAGGCGGCGATAACAGCGATACCAAGCGGCCCAACGCCTGGCACTATCGCGACTACGTTTTTGATTCGTTTAATAGTAACAAACCAATCGACCAGTTCCTCCTCGAACAGATCGCTGGCGACGAACTCATCGACGGTAAAGCGAATACGAATAACCCCCGTCATTTGGAGTTGCTAACCGCGACCGGCTTCATGCGAATGGCTCCGGATCCGACCCAGACAAGTAACTCGCTCGCCGACCGAAATCAGGCCGCAGCGAACGCAGTTCAGGTAATCGGCTCATCAACACTCGGCCTAACCATCGGATGCGCGCAGTGCCATGACCACAAGTACGACCCCATTGGTATAGACGACTACTACCGTTTCCGCGCGATCTTCGACCCAGTTTTTCCGTTAAAAAAATGGCAACAACCTTCGGCTCGCCTGATCGATATCACCTCCGCCAGGGATCGAAANAAGGCCGAGAAGATCGAGGTACGTGCAAAGAAAATGGACGCCGTAATCCAAGCGAAGAAAAACGAGCTAGCTGAAAAAATCCAAGCAGCCAAACTCAGTGATGTTCCGGAAGATATTCGAGAGGAAACTCTTAAGGCCGTGCTTGCACCGGCCAAGGAACAAACCAAGAGACAGAAAGAACTGCTCGAACTTTATCCCATGGTCAAACCTGTCAGTTTTATCGCCGGTTTTCTCGTTGAGTACGACAATGCTGCGCATCGGGAGTTTGAAAAAAAGAAAGAGGATGTCGCCAAGATACGCGACACAAAACCACCAAAGCGCCTGCTGCGTGTGGCTACTGAACAACCGAATGTGGTGCCGGTAAGTGCAGTGCTTTTTCGGGGCAACCCAAACAGCCCGGGGCATAAGGTTGAGCCGAGCGAACTTGCCGTACTCACCCAGATAGGACAGCCCCCATCACTGCCAGTAAACGAACCCGACCGCACGACCACGGGTCGACGTATCGCCTATGCACGCCACTTAACTGATGGGCACCACCCTCTGACCGGGCGCGTTTTTGTCAACCGCATCTGGCAACATCATTTTGGGCGCGGCATTGTGGAGACGCCGGGAGACTTTGGACTCAACGGCGAACCACCCTCCCATCCCGAACTACTCGACTGGCTGGCGGCCGATTTTGTGGAGCACGGCTGGAATCAAAAACGACTGCACCGCATGATCCTGCTCTCAACCGTCTATCAACAGTCCGCAAGGCGCACACCCGAGGCGGATGCGATCGACCCGGAAAATAAACTACTCGCCCGATCCAACCTTAGACGACTCGAAGCAGAAGCTGTCCGGGATTTTATTTTGGCGACAACAGAAGATTTGCATCTCGAGTATGGAGGCCCAAGCATACCAGTAACCACCGATGCCGAAGGCAAGGTAGTTATTGGCGTCCAAAAAATCCGTGATGGACTGGCCGCTGGTGTACGCAAACAAAAGGATGCAACGTTCCGGCGAAGCGCCTTCATCGAATTCAATCGCAGCCTACCGCTAAATATACTAGCCACGTTCGACCTGCCAGCAATGAAACCCAACTGCGATCGGCGTCGATATACCACGGTAGCCACCCAATCGCTTTGGTTCCTAAACGACGATCAGATCATCGATTTGACAGGTGGATTGTCGGACCGGCTGTTTGCCAGCCACCCAATCGATGCCACAAAACGACTCGATAAACTTTACCGAAAACTGTTCGCCATACCGCCCACCGATGAGGAGTATCGATTCCTTTTCGATTTTCTTGCCAGACAGGAAGAACTCTTCCGGGCCGACTCGAATTCAGAGTGGCAAAAAAAAATCAAGGATCAACCGGACGCCCCGAAAAAACGCGCACTCGCTTCACTGGCCCAGGTACTCATGGCATCCAACCGTTTTTTGTACATTGACTGATTTGCTGTAATGAAAACTCAACTCTGTTCTCGTCGACACATGCTTCACACTTCCGCGTTCGGCTTGGGCTCCGTTGCCGCCTCTTGGTTACTCAAACGCGACGGACTGCTGGCCGATGAGACGGGCGAACCGATCAAACCTGACCTCGAACAGAAGACCTACGACCTGTTTCCGAAACAGCCTCACCACGAGTCACAAGCAAAGGCGATGATTTCGATGTTCATGCTTGGTGGCCCTAGCCAGGTTGACCTCTTCGACCCCAAGCCGGAACTCATCAAGCACAACGGCAAAAACTTTTCGGGTGATGTGAAGTTCGACAACCCCGCCCAAGCAAGCCGCGAGATCATGGCGCCTCTCTGGAAGTTCAAGTCGCATGGTCAAAGCGGCATGCAGCTTTCCGAATTGGTTCCGCATCTTGGCGAGATTGCGGATGAAATTACTTTAATCCGGTCGATGCACACCGGGGCCAACAATCACATCCCCTCCAACTACGCACTGAACACAGGAAACACCACCAGTGGACGTGCCGTACTGGGCAGCTGGCTCACCAGTGCACTCGGCAGCGAGACCCAAGAATTGCCAGCCTACGTGGCGTTGACCGACACCCGCGGCCTGCCGTTGATCGGCGGGGAAAACTGGTCAAACGGCAAGTTGCCTTCCATTTATCAGGGCACCATGGTGCGTCCTGTTGCCCCACGTATTTTCAATCTCGATCCGCCGCAGCATCTTAAGGGTGCGCCGCAGGAGGAACAGCTGCGCCTTCTGAACCGGCTCAACCGAGAACACCTTATGCAATACCCCGGCGAAAATGACCTAGAAGCACGAATGAAAAGTTATGGTTTAGCCGCGCGAATGCAGGTAGCCGCACGAGAGGCATTCGATATTTCCAGCGAATCGAAAGCCACAAAACAAATGTACGGCATCGACCAGAAGATCACGCGCGATTACGGAACCCGCTGCCTGATCGCTCGAAGGCTTGTTGAGCGAGGTGTCCGGTTTGTTCAGATTCTATGCAATGGGCAAGTTTGGGATCACCACGGTTCGATCAAGACCGCCCTGCCCCAGCGCTGTGTCGAGGTAGACAAACCAGCCGCAGCGCTCGTTCGCGACCTAAAGGAACACGGCCTGCTCGACAGCACCATTGTGCACTGGGGCGGCGAGATGGGCCGACTGCCGGTCATCCAGTTCCGCGAAGGCTTAACCAAGCGCGACAAGGTCGGCCGCGACCATAACACCTACGGATTTAGCATGTGGGTGGCTGGTGGCGGGTTCCGCAGAGGCCACATTCAAGGGCAAACCGACGAATTTTCCCACTACGCCGTGGACGGCATCATCCACCACTACGATTGGCTGGCCACTGTCTTGCATCAGTTTGGACTCGACCACAAGAAGCTTAAGTTCCGCATCGGCCCACGCGACCTGCGCTTGGTAGAAAACGAAGAGGCCCGAGTGGCCTCTGAGTTACTCGGTTGACAGCATTCGGCTCAAAGTTTGGTCAAGTTGAACATTTTCGTTGACGACTCGTCGTAGTCAAAGTGGGGAGGGTGATGCCATGAAATCGCTGAATACTTTTCTTTTGTTTACCGCTGGGCTTGCCCTGTCGCAGTCACAGCCAATGGACCGAGAGCCCCTTTGGAAGGAAGTTGCCGAGGCGGAGAAAAAAGGCCTACCAAAAACCGCCGCGGAAAGACTGCAAATAATCTACGAAGCGGCACTCAGGGATGGCAAACACGCCGAGGCGATCAAGGCCCTGGCCAAGCGCATCACCCATGAAGGCGCCGTGCAGGGCAGCAAGCCGGAGGAAAAAATCACACGCCTGCAGGACGAACTCGACAAGGTTCCCGCTGACGCCAAACCGCTACTCGAAACCGTGCTCGCCCACTGGTACTGGCAATATTTCCGACAGAACCGCTACCGATTCATGCAGCGCACGGCAACAACAGAGCCGCTTGGTGAAGATTTCACCACTTGGGACCTGCCCAGACTTTACAATGAGATCGACCTGCACTTCTCCAATGCTCTCGCCGATGGCCGACTCAAGACCATCCCAACCAGAGACTTCTCAGACCTGCTGACCAAGCCGACGCTGCCACTGAATTATCGTCCGACACTTTACGACTTTATCGCACATGAGGCGCTTGGATTTTACACCTCTGGGGAGTTCGCTGCCGCCAAGCCGGAGAACGCATTTGAAATCAAGGTGGACGACCCGCTGCTCGATTCACTCGACAAGTTTCTCGCGTGGAGCCCGCAGACAACCGACACCAAATCGTCTCACCTAAAGGCGGTACAACTTTTTCAGAACATCATCAGATTCCACCAAACTGATGTCGACTCATCGGCCCTGGTGGACGCCGATATTTCGCGGCTGATTTTCGGGAAAAACATCGCCGTTGGCGAGGGTGGCCGTGACCGGTTCATAGAGGCGATACGGGACGTCGCTGAGAACGAGCCTGGGGAACTCTCCGCCTGGGCGCGTTTTCACTGGGCCACTGCTCTCAAAGAAAAAGGCGAGCTGGTCGAAGCTCGCCAGGTGGCAATCGTTGGCCGTGACCAGTTCAAGAACTCTCGTGGCGGCAAGCACTGTCACAACCTAGTTGCCCAAGTCGAGGCTAAGATCATCGACGTGACCACCGAGTCTGTCTGGAGCCAGAGCGGCGGTGAAATTTCTATACGATACCGGAATATCAGCGAGACACACTTTCGCTTGGTCAATGCGAACTGGACATTCGAACGAAGAAAAAGGTTCAACGTTTCAAGTACCGAGCAACGCCGGACGCTCCTGCGAAAAACCCCGGTGAAAACCTGGCAGCACAGCCTCACCCCAACCTCCGACTACAAGCAACGCACCGAAGTCTTCGACACACCAGATGATGTAGCGCCCGGTTTTTACTACCTCATCTCCAGCGCTCGAGCCGACTTCAGCGAAAAAGACAACCGTATGATATATACCGCTGTCTGGATCAGTGACTTGTCACTCGTCCTACGCTCAAGAGCCAACCAACTTGAGGGCTTCATTCTGAAGGCCGATTCTGGAGAACCCATCAGCGATGCCAACATCTCTCTCTGGCTCGGTAACCGCCCGGAAAACTCGAAAGAACGAAAATCCACGACCGACGAACATGGCTTTTTCAAATTTACCAAGAGTCCGCGAGAATACTATGGAGACATTCTCGTACAGGCAGGTAAACTTCGTGTCGGCACAACATCGCGCAACGGTTTCTGGGGTGGTCAACTACAGGAGGAAAGAGAAAAACAGCAGATCACTTTCTTCACCGACCGCGCCATATATCGCCCCAACCAGATGATCCAGTTCAAGGGAATCGCGCTAAGGTGGCACCACAAAAAAAACGAATACAATATCATCAAGGGCACGAGCGTCACGGTGGTCCTCCGTGATCCCAACGGCCAAGAGGTTGAAAAACTGGACCTTAAAACCAACGGCTACGGCTCGCTCTCCGGCAGTTTCACCGCGCCAAAAAACAGACTTACCGGCCATTACTCGATCGGCACCAAGCACCCGCCTCACGGTCAAAGCGGCTTCCGGATAGAGGAATATAAACGACCGAAGTTTCTCGTCGAATTAGGCAAACCCACGAAGTCGCCCAAGCTGGGCGAAAAGGTTGAACTGCAGGGCAAGGCCACCGATTACACCGGTGCGCCTATCGGCGATGCCAACGGCAAATTCCGCGTNACNCGACAGGCACGTTGGCCGGTTTGGTGGCGCTGGCATTATTGGCGAGGAGGNCCTATTCAATCACAGCAACGACAGATCGCTCACGGCAAATTTGAAACCAAACCGGACGGCTCGTTTNTCNTAAGNTTNNAAGCCANCCCGGACGAAAATGTGCCCGAGGAAACCGAACCCAAGTTTGTTTACCTTATCCACGCCGACGTCACCGACGGCAGTGGAGAGACACGGAGCGACAATACCCAGATCAGCATCGGCTACACCACAATGACCGCCACGATGCACACCGATGCTTGGCAAATCAAAGCCAAGCCTATCGAATTCAGGCTTGGCACCCAGTCTCTCTCCGGTGTACCAGAACCAACAAAGGGCAAGCTCACCATTCATACGTTGAAACAACCGGACAAAGTCATCCGTCAACGTCTTGTGCCTGCCGTGCAGCCTGCTCCGGAGATAAAGCCAGTCAACAACAACACCGAGACTTGGCCACTTGGCAAAGCGGTATCGACGCAGGAAATCAAAACCGACAATAGGGGACAAGCCAAAGTTAAGGCCAAACTCGGGGTCGGCGTATACCGCGCCGTTTTCGAAACACAGGACCGGCTAGGCAAATCGGTTAAGGCTATCCACTCATTCACCGTGCTCGATCCTTTGGCCAAGAGTCTAACCATCCGTCTGCCACAGATCATCGCGACCGAAAAAAGCAGTGTAGTACCAGGCGAAACCTACCGCCTATTATGGGGCACCGGGTACGACATCGGACGAGCATTCATTGAAGTAGAGCAACGTCACAAGATCATCAACCGATTCTGGACCGACCCAGGCCAAACCCAACAACTGCTAGAGTTGCCTATTAAGGAGGAGGACCGCGGCGGGTTCACCGTGCATGTCGTTCAGGTTCGTGAGAACAGGTTGTTGCACCGTTCGCAGCGGGTCGACGTCCCTTGGACCAACAAGGATCTAAAGGTGAAATGGACTAGGCTCAATTCCAAACTGCGACCCGGCCAGAAAGAAACCTGGACAGCCACAGTGACCGGGCATAAAGCCGAACAAGCTGCCGCCGAAATGGTGGCGACTCTTTACGATGCCTCACTGGAGACATTCGCCAGACATTACTGGAAGCAGAAGTTCTCGATCTTCCGCCAGGACTATTCCTCGGCCAATTTCGAGTTTAACAACCATGTACGCGGCTTAAGTAGCCTGCTCGGGAATTGGAAACGCACGACAATCTCAAGAGGCAATTATCGTTACTGGGCATTTCCTAACGAAATCATTCAGGCTACATTTATAAATCAAAGATTTTATGCNGGTAGGAGCGCAAGGGCACAAGAAATGGAAAATGCCGTCGGACTGATGGGACAACAATCACCAAATCGTGATGCCGCNGAATCTTTAAATGCTAAAGCACCCTCATTTGCCAAGATTCAAAATATTTCCCTTGATGAGGAAGGAGGCATCGGTAGCGGAAATTTAACCAATCNGGTTAGCAATGAGNCACAAGTATCCGTNCGCAAAAACCTTAATGAGACAGCATTCTTTTTTCCTCATGTAATCTCTAATCAAAAAGGCGAGGTGGAGTTGACATTCACCATGCCNGAGGCGTTGACAGAGTGGAAACTGATGGCGTTCGTGCACGACAAACAGGTTCGATCNGGATTTATCGATGGCAAGACGGTCACCTCTCTCGACCTAATGGTCCGCCCAAACCCACCGCGGTTTCTCCGCGAAGGCGACATACTGGAATTTACTACTCGCGTGCTCAACACCGGTGAAAACAGCCGCAGCGGCTCCGTGAAGCTCGACCTAAAAAACGCCATCACGGACGAGTCAGTCAACGCGCTGCTTGGCAACATGTCATCGGAAAAGTCGTTTGCGATCCCTGCAGGCGAATCTCGAAGTTTTTCTTGGCGNCTGACCGTACCCGACAGCGCGCCAACGCTCGTTCATAGAGTAACAGCCTCCGCGGGCGACCAAACGGATGCCGAGGAAAGCTACCTCCCCGTGCTCTCACGCCGCATCCTCGTCACCGAGTCGCTGCCGTTGCCGATCCGCGACAAGGGCACAAAAAAATTTCAGTTCGACAAGCTCCTCGCCGCCGACCAGTCGGACACGCTCGAGCACCAGTCACTGACCGTACAGGTAGCTTCCAACCCGGCTTGGTACGCCNTACTCGCCCTGCCCTACCTGATGGAGTATCCACACGAGTGTACCGAGCAGCGGTTCAACAGNCTATACGCCAACTNGCTCGCTGCACATATAGCCAACTCTGACCCAAGCATCCGGCGTGTGTTCGATCTTTGGAAGGGCACTGACGCACTTGATAGTCCGCTCGAAAAAAACGAGGATCTCAAGAGCCTGCTCCTACTCGAGACACCTTGGGTGCGCGAAGCCAAGGACGAAAGCCAGGCACGCCGCAATGTCGGCATCCTGTTCGACAAGAACCGACTCGACACCGATGCCAAGCAGCTGTTTGACCAACTCAAAAAGGCCCAGAATTCCGATGGNAGTTGGTCGTGGATGCCCGGTGGTCGCAGCAATGATTACATCACACTCTATGTCACCACCGGCTTNGCTCGGCTACGACATCTTGGTNTCGAGGATGTAAACATCAGCCTCGCTGTCAAAGCNCTCTCAAGGCTCGATAACTGGATTCAAAAACGCTATGACNTTATCAATAGACAAGGAGATCTAGACAAAAACAACCTCAATCATACCATCGCGCTGTACCTTTACTGCCGCAGTTTTTACCTAAAGGACAAGCCGTTACCTGCTGCAAACAAGACAGCTTTCGAGTATTTCGCCGGTCAGGGCAAAAAGCATTGGCTTACACTTGATAACCGTCAGTCAAAGGCACACGTCGGTATCGCGCTGCATCGGCTTTCCGACACGGAGACACCCGCGGACATCGTCAAATCGATCCTCGAGCACAGCGTCACCAACGAGGAACTCGGCATGTTCTGGCGCGANACAGAGCAATCGTGGTGGTGGTACCGCGCCCCGATCGAAACGCAGGCCATGATGATCGAGATGTTCAACGAAATCACCCAGAACAAAGAGGCTGTACGCGATTGCCAAGTATGGCTCATTAAGCAAAAGCAAACGCAGGCCTGGAAAACCACCAAGGCCACTGCCGACGCCGTCTACTCCATCCTGCTTGGTGGCGACAACTTGCTCGCATCAACCAAGCTCGTCGANGTATCGCTTGGANGCAAAAAAGTTGAGCCGGNAANAGTCGAAGCCGGCACCGGATTTTATCAACAAAAGTTTGGCCGCGGTGAAATCTCCTCGGCTCTTGGCCAAGTACAGATGACCAAGCATGACACCGGCGTCGCNTGGGGCAGCATACACTGGCAGTACCTCGAGGACATGTCCAAAGTCACACCGCATAAAGCCACCCCACTGCGATTGGCCAAGGAAATTTACATTCGAGAAAATAAAAAAACAGGCGAAGTGCTCAATCCGCTCAACCGCGACCTAAAGCCGGGGGACGAACTCGTCGTACGCCTTATTTTGCGGACCGACCGCGATATGGAATTCGTCCACTTAAATGATCAACGCGGCAGCGGCACCGAACCGATCAACGTATTATCTCGGTACAAGTATCAGGACGGCCTGGCCTACTACGAATCCACCCGTGACGCCTCAAGTCACTTCTTCATCGACTACCTGCCCAAGGGCACTTACGTGTTTGAGTACCCGGTTAAGGTGTTCCATCGTGGCCGCTATCAGACCGGCATTGCCAANATCCAGAGCATGTACGCGCCCGANTTCAACAGTCACAGCGCTAGCCACTGGCTCAAAGTACGCTGAAAAAACTACAGGCACCTGCTAAACTATTTTTTTGTATAGGCAGCTTGACGAAATTGAGACTGTGTCTCATTGTTTCGGACCGCTCTAGCGGTTTAATCATGAAAACTTTTTTGAAATTGTTTTTCGTCCTCGGCCTTTTGGCGGGAATGTCTGTTTCTGCTGCTGAACTGAATGTCTATTCACATCGCCACTACGACTCCGATGCAATCCTTTTTAAGCAATTCACCAAGGATACTGGCATCAAGGTGAATGTGGTCAATGCCAGTGCCGACCAGCTAATTCAGCGACTAATCAGCGAAGGCAAAAACTCACCGGCTGATGTGCTGTTGACAGTCGATGCTGGGCGTCTTCACCGGGCTAAAGCCGCAGGTGTGCTGCAGCCGGTGAATTCCAAGGCACTGACGAAAAATGTCCCTGCCTCAATGCGCGACCCCGAAGGACACTGGTATGGCATGACCGTCCGCTCTCGCGTGATTGTCTACTCCAAGGAACGCGTAAAGCCGAGCGATCTATCAACTTACGAGGCCTTGGCCAAGTCGGCGTGGAAGGGCCGATTGGTCGCCCGTTCGTCGAGTAACATTTACAACCAGTCGCTCCTCGCCTCAATCATCGCCGCCAACGGCAGTGACAAGGCGCTTGATTGGGCGAAAGCAGTTCGGAAAAACATGGCACGTACCCCGCGCGGCAGTGACCGTGACCAGGCGCGTGCCGTTGCCGCCGGACTGGCAGATGTCGCCATCATGAATACGTACTATCTCGGTATCCTCGCCAACTCATCCGTGCCAGCCGACCGCGAGGTGGCTGCCAAAGTCGGAGTTTTTTTCCCGAACCAGGACGGTCGAGGCGCACATATCAATGTCAGTGGTGGTGGGGTGACAGCAAGTGCAAAAAACAAAAAAGAAGCTATTCGATTCCTAGAATTCCTCACCAATGCCAAGTCGCAGGAAACGTTCGGCAACGTCAATCATGAGTACCCCATAATTATCGGAAACAATAAGTCCGAACTACTCAAGAGCTGGGGACAGTTCAAAGCAGATGACGTCAATCTCTCAATTCTTGGAGCGAAAAACGCCGAGGCCGTCAAGCTGTTCGATCTCGCCGGTTGGGAGTAATGTTCCGCCGGATTGGCTGACTACCTAATCAACATCGCGCAACACCGATTGCGCCGCCTGAAGCAAGAATTTCGTTTCAAGCTGAACGCCTGGACGGCTTCCTCGCTAATCATCGGATTGTTTCTTTTCCTGCCTATGGCCGAGGTGTTATGGCATCTCACTAGCCCGGCAGAAAACTGGGAGCATATGCGCGATACGGTCCTTGGCAGATACCTAAAGGGCTCGATCATCCTCGTTCTTGGCACGGGGACATTGTCTCTTCTTATCGGAGTATCGACCGCCTGGTTGGTGGCATGCTGTGAATTCCCCGGGCGCAAAATTTTTGAATGGCTGCTGATCCTGCCGCTAGCCATACCCACCTACATAGCCGCCTACGCCTACTTCGACCTGCTTGATCGGTTGACGCCGCTACTCATCTGGGTACGAACCAATTTTAGCCAGGATGCGATGACGTGGCTTAACGACATGATGCTGTATCCGGTCACGATCGTCGTGCTCGCCGCCGTTCTTTACCCTTATGTTTATCTCGTGGCTCGAGCAACGTTTACGCAACAGAGCAATCAGTGCATGGAGGCAGCACACACGCTTGGCCACGGACCGTATTCAACGTTTTGGCGGGTTGCTCTTCCCATGGCGCGACCGGCGATTATCGGTGGCGTTGCACTGGTGATCATGGAGACTCTCAGCGACTATGGCGCAGTGGAACACTTCAACGTACCGACCTTCACCACAGGCATATTCCGCACCTGGCTCTCCATGGGTGATCTACAGGGAGCATTACGTCTGGCAGCCTGTCTTATGGCACTGATCCTATTATTCTTGATGCTGGAAAAGTGGCTGCGTTTCGGGGCCAAGTTTCACAAAAACAGTCAGGCGGACCGGCCATTCCAGCGATATAAACTTGGCCAAACGAAGGCTGGATTGGCCATTCTATGCTGCATGATTCCACTAGTGATTGGTTTTTTACTGCCTCTCTCTCGCTTGACCTACTGGGCCAGCCTCACTGCGGGCAAAACCCTAGACTCAACCTTTTGGTCTCTCACATTGAACAGCATCACAGTCGCCACTATATCCGGCTTGGCAACGGTGGTAATCGCGTTGTTTCTGGCCTATTCGGCAAGGTACTTTGACAGCCAAACTGTCGGGGCAACCAACCGGCTGGCGATCCTTGGTTATGCAGTCCCAGGCGCAGTGATCGCTATAGGTATCCTGCTCGTCGCCGAGCAACTCAACAGCGCAACCAACTTGATCCTAACCAACTCGCTCACGGCATTGGTGCTGGCGTACATAGTCCGTTTTCTCGCCGTAGCCTGGCAGCCGATCGACTCCGGAATGGAACGGAACTGCACACAACTAAACAACGCAGCCCAGTCGCTTGGAGTGACATCTTTGCGCTCGCTGTTTGAGCTCAACATACCAATGCTCCGCAATGCCCTCGTCGCCGGTAGCCTGTTCGTTTTTGTAGATACGATGAAAGAACTACCGCTCACATTGATTCTGAGGCCGGCTAACTTTGAGACGCTCTCGACAAGAACTTTCGACCTTGCAAAACAAGCGCAGATCCCTGAGTCGTCCGTTCCCGCACTATGCATCATTCTTGTTAGTCTAGTACCAGTGATCTGGCTCAACCAACAAATTCGACACTCGAAACAATGAATCTCCTGGCCCTACAAACCGTAACTAAGCGCTACACCGCAACCGATTCGCCAGCAGTCGATAAAGTCAGTTTTGATTGTGAGAAAGGAGAAATTGTTGCACTCATCGGGGGTAGTGGCAGCGGCAAGACGACGCTGCTACGCATCATCGCCGGACTCGCGATCCCGGACACCGGGAAGGTGATACTCGAAGGCAACACGCTAAATTCGCCGACCAAGTTTATACCGCCAGAGAAGCGGAATTGTAGTTTGGTTTTTCAGGATTACGCACTTTTCCCAAATAAAACCGTCTTGCAAAACATCACCTTCGGTAAGGGGGCGACCGACAACCCCGATCGGATCATTGAGTTGATGGAAATGGCCGACATCGTCGGACTGGGACAGCGTCACCCGCATGAGATTTCCGGTGGTCAACAACAGAGAGTCGCACTCGTTCGCGCCCTTGCCACCAGCCCCGCCCTGCTGTTGCTCGACGAACCTTTAAGCCACCTTGATCCAGAGTTAAGGGAATCGGTTCGCAACCAGCTGATCATGCTGTTTCATGAAACTAGAACTACGGCGCTTTTTGTCTCTCACGATATCGAGGATGCCATGTCAATGGCCGATCGAATGGTCGTATTAAGAGAGGGCCAAACGGAACAAACCGGCAATCCCGATGAACTCTACAGACGACCTGCCAGTCGATACGTAGCCCGCTTGTTCGGCAAAACCGATTTCATCCCTGCAGAACTTCTTCAAGAAACTGTCCATTCTATCCCGGGAAAGAACGATCTCGGCCAAGTGGTCCCTGTGCGACCCTACCAATGGCGAATTGTCGACAAGGATTTCACTGGGATACCTGTATTTCACGGGACAGTTAAATCTGTCACCAACCGAGCACCTCACCGAGAATTGCTTCTGGACACAGGTCAATTGCAACTCACGATGTATCTTCCGGGCAATCATGTCGCCAAGTGCGGAGATACCCTCTCAGTGATTTTCGATTCAGAAAACTGAAAGTCAAAACGTGGCGTTGCGTGGCGTACGGGGAAACGGAATTACATCGCGGACATTAACCATGCCGGTGGCATAAATGAGCGTGCGCTCGAAGCCAAGTCCGAAACCGGCATGAGGGACGGTACCATATTTTCGCAGATCGCGGTACCACCAATAGTCAGCCTTGTATAAGTTCATTTCGTCGAGGCGTGCGTCAAGAACATCGAGGCGCTCCTCGCGTTGGGAGCCACCAATGATCTCGCCGATGCCCGGTGCCAGCACATCCATCGCCGCAACTGTTTTACCATCGTCGTTCATCCGCATATAGAAGGCCTTTATATCCTTGGGATAATTCATCACAACAACCGGCCTGCCAATATGCTCTTCAGTAAGCCAACGCTCATGTTCACTTTGCAAGTCCATGCCCCACTTAACAGGGAAATCAAACTTTTGCCCATCGGCTACCGCCTTTTCGAGCCGCGCGATAGCATCAGTATAGTCCATGCGCTCAAAGCTGGCCTCAACAAATTTTTCCAACCGCTCAATGCAACCCTTGTCGACACGTTGTTGGAAGAATGCCATGTCATCGGCGCGTTCATCGAGAAGCATACGAAAGATGCTCTTTAAAAAATCCTCCGCCAAATCTGCGTTGTCGGACAAATCGGCAAACGCAATCTCCGGCTCAATCATCCAAAACTCCGCAAGATGCCGCGAGGTGTTGGAGTTCTCCGCACGAAAAGTCGGCCCAAATGTATACCCCTTAGTCAGCGCCAGACAATAACTCTCCACGTTTAACTGCCCGGACACTGTAAGGTTAGTTTCCTTGGCAAAAAAATCCTGCGTGAAATCTACCGTCCCCGCTTCCGTTCGCGGCAAGTTCTCCAAATCTAGTGTGCTCACACGAAACATCTCTCCAGCGCCCTCGCAATCGCTTCCGGTGACAATTGGTGTATGCACCCAAAAAAAACCATTCTCATGATAATAGCGATGAATGGCATTTGCCAGGCAATGCCGCACGCGTGCCATGGCGGAAAAGGCGTTCGTGCGTACTCGCAGATGCGCCTGTTCACGCAAATACTCAAACGTATGCCGCTTAGCCGGCATGGGATAGGTCTCCGGATCATCCACCATACCCACAGGCTCAATACGACTGGCAAGTAACTCGACGCTTTGCCCCTTACCCTCAGATGCCACCACCTCGCCATCGGCAATCAACGAACATCCAGTGGTTAGATGCTGCACTTCGATTGCGTAATTTCCCAATTCACCCGGTGCTACTACCTGTGCGGGGGCAAAACACGATCCATCATGCAACTGCACAAACGACAGGCCCGCCTTGGAGTCACGCCTCGTGCGCACCCAACCGCGCAACCGCACACGATCCCCCACTGACACACCATCCCGCGCCAGCAATTCTGCAACCGACACCAGCCGGAAATCCTCACTCATCCATCAAAGTCTAGGCCAACCTAGCGAGAGAGTCCAAATTGAAGTGTTAAAGATCGTTATTTATATCAAATCAATCCCACCAATCACTAGTAAAGCAGTGGGTATGGAAAGGGTTGCCCGTGGCTGAAATCTTGCCACAATTCCTGTCAAGTAGTGAGTGTATCTTTGAGGACTCCATTGTTAACCGTAGCGTTGTTAGCCAGCACAATCCTTTGGGCCCAACCGAAGGATTTACGGCCCTTCTTGGAACAATACTGCCTCGACTGCCACTCCGGCGAAACACAAGAGGGGAATCTGAATCTCGAGTCGCTTGACTTCGAATATGACCAGAGAAAATCGTTAGACAAGTGGATTCTCATCCATGACAAAGTTCATTCCGGTGAAATGCCACCAAAGAAAAAACAGCGGCCTGACGCACAGGAATTGGCTACATTTCTCAAACCACTCGCAGCAACGCTTAAACAAGCTGATCGCGAACGTGTGGAGATAGCCGGTCGCGCCAGCATTAGGCGTCTGAACCGATTTGAGTTTGAGAACTCGCTGCGCGAACGGCTCCATGCCCCCTGGCTCCTAATAGCGGACATGCTGCCGGAGGATGGCACGGCGCACTTGTTCAACAAGGTTGGGGAACGACTCGATGTATCGCACGTGCAAATCACGAAATTCTACGAGGCGGCCGAGTACGCGCTACGAACGGCACTGAACACTGTTGCACACAAATCTAATACGCAGAAGTTTTACGCGCGCGAAGAGGGTCACATGAAAAGTGCGCTGCGGTGGAAGCCAAACATACAGACTGCCGCCACAAGGGCGTCGATTCCGCTGCTCGGCACCACGCCACAGCCAGAGATCATCCGAGGCAACCAGCCTATGACGGTCGGCCCTTCCAATCCCGAGGTGCGCGAACAGGAAGCGGTCGGCTTCGTGTCCGGGACGTACACGGCGACGACCAAGTACGACTTTACGAGGGTACGAATACCAATCGATGGTCGCTACAAAATCCGCATGAAGACATATACCTTTCTTGCAGGCCCGAACGGAGCAAGTGGCGGCAATGACCATGGCCTGACTGGCGGCCGTAAGGCGTGGTGGCGGCCAAGCCGCACGAAGGCCTTCCCTGGCACACGTAGCGAGCCAATCACGCTCTACTCCGTGTCACGCAACGGCGACAGCAGGTGGCTCGCTGTTTACGATTCATACCCTGAACCAAGCGTGTCCGAGTGTGAGGTTATTCTGAAGAAAAACGAGATCATCCGACCAGACGCCACGCGTCTGATCCGCACCCGACCGGGCTGGAACGGCAACGCCAACGCCACCCGCGAAGGCGTACCCGGATTTGCACTGAACTGGCTCGAATTAGAGGGACCGCTACAGGATGAATGGCCGCCAGCGAGCTTTACGGCAGTAGCCGGGAACATGCCGTTCAAGTTAGAGGGCGGAGTCAAACTGGTATCGGAAAATGCCAATAGCGATGCTCGCAAACTGCTTCTCGAATTCATGAAACGCATGTACCGCCGCCCTGTCGGTAAAGGGGAGGTGGATGCCTACCTTAAAATCTTCGAACGCAGCCAGATGCTTGGCCAAGATTTCACCGACTCTATTATTGCTGCCTGCGCGACGATTCTTTGTTCGTCTGATTTTCTCTACCTCGATGCCGATCCGGGGCAGCTTGATCCGGGGCAGCTTGCCTCGCGGCTATCGTTTTTTCTGTGGAATAGTCCGCCCGACAAAATGCTCGCGCAGGCAAATCTATTAGCAAACCCTGAATCCCTGAGTAAGCAGACCGACCGATTACTCAACGATCCACGGGCAGAACGATTCGTAAACTCTTTTCTCGATTACTGGCTCAATCTACGCGACATTCTAGCCAATGCTCCGGACGCTGTCCTGTACCCGGAATATTACCTAGACGACCAGTTGACCGAAGCGTCTGTATTTGAGACACGAGCTTTTTTCACCGAGTTGATCGCGAATAATTTGCCTGCGAGGAACTTGATCGATTCCGACTTCATTTTTGCGAATGAACGTCTGGCAAAGCTTTATGAACTAGTAACTTTCGAGGGAATCAAACTGCGAAAAGTTTCATTGCCTAAGGACTCACCACGCGGCGGCCTGATGACACAGGCAAGCGTGCTGCGAGTGACGGCCAACGGCACTACGACATCGCCGGTTGTACGCGGAGCATGGATAATGGAACGCATCATGGGCCTGCATATTCCGCCCCCTCCGTCGGGCGTCGAGGCAATCACACCGGACACTCGTGGAACAACGACCATCCGTGAGCAGCTTGTCAAACATAGCGAGAACGAGTCGTGTGCCAAATGCCATAAAAAATTCGACCCAATCGGTTTCGCCCTGGAAAACTTTGATGTGGCCGGCGGCTGGCGCGACCGCTACCGTTCGCTGGGAGAAGAAGGGGACCGCGTAAAGGGGTTCGGAAAAAACGGACACGCGTTCAAATTTCGGCTGGCCAAACCCATCGACTGCAAGGGGGAATTGGAGGACAATCGTTCGTTCAGAAACATTAAGGAACTAAAGCAATTGCTACTCGCGAATGAACGAACGATAGCCAGAAACCTAGTTCACCGTTTGATCGTTTACGGAACAGGAGCACCGATATCGTTTAGTGACCGTGAAACAGTCGAAGCGATTCTCGATCAATGTGCACACAATGACTATGGGGTTCGCTCGCTCATTCATGCAATCATCAAAACTGAACTGTTCCTGCACAAGTGAAAATCGAAGGACTGGCATTGCATACGCATCTCTGGCCGGTACACTGCGTTCTGCTGTGAAGGGACCCTACATTGCGAATTTCCACATGCT
>PBKH01000045.1 GCA_002721375.1 Verrucomicrobiales bacterium | reverse complement strand
TTTATCATAGGCGGCCGCCAACTTGATGAAAGGCGTACTATCGAGTTGATCACGTGCCTCATTCAATGTTTTTAGAGCCCACGGATCTTCATCGTTTTTGAAAGGCATCGTAAAGTTGCCCAGCTGATAGATAAGCGTTAGCAACATCACAGAATAAACGCATGCCGTAATCAAGCCGACACACAGACCAAACTTTCGGTTCATAGCCTTGTAGTTTTCCAGCTTGAAATCCTCCCATTGCGCCTCCAAACGTTTACGCAACATAATGTTCACCACCAAGCCGAGGATGGAGAAAATTACTACAAGAGTAATGAAGCCAGCCACCATCGGTACAACACGATTCCAGAATGGATGTGCATCGAGCGGCCACCACTTGTCGCCCATCCACTGGAATGCCAAAGGGCCAAAAGAAGAAGACAAATTGACCGCCAAAATAACACCAACCAAAGTGACCAGCGCATTAATCCCGCCTTTAAAATAACACTCGATTGCAAGGATCAAGAAAATCAGGCTGATGAGCAAATAAATCCACATGGCGGTGCAAAGTATACTCCGTTCACCGAAAAATCACGCGGTTTTTAAGTAAAAATTTACTAATCCAACCCCCTGAAAAACGCTCGGGCAGTCGCACATGTCGCCTTTGATAAAACCTCCAAGTCTACGCCTAGCGTCTCAGCAACCATCTGGCTGATCTCGCGTACATGAGCAGGCTCGCAACGTTTGCCCCGAAACGGAACAGGCGCAAGGAACGGCGCATCGGTCTCCAACATCAGCTTATCCAACGGCACCGAGGCCAATGTCTCGCGAACTTCACCAGCATTCTTATATGTGCAAATACCCGTAAAACTCACCAACGAACCCAATTCAATAACGCGCTGAGCAGCCAACGGTTCGTTCACAAAACAGTGGAACACGCCCCGCACCCTATCCGCAAACGGCTCGAAAATCGCCAAGCATGTATCGAATGCCGCGCGCTGATGCACAACCACATTCAAACCAAGCGTAGCAGCCACCTCGAGTTGCTGACGGAACACCGTGATCTGCCGGGCCTTGAATGCCTCATCCTCGCTCACCGAGCCACCGCTCATACTGGGCAAACGATAATGGTCAATACCAATTTCACCAATGGCCACCACCTTAGGGTGTTTGACTAATCGCTCGAGATCGGCACGCACATCCTCCGGCGCACCAAGACAATCACTTGGATGCCAACCCACAGCAGCAAAAACCCCTTCGAAGCGCTTTGCCAGGTCGATCGCTCGAAGACTGCTCTCAAGCTCCGTACCAATCGTGACGATGCGTGAGATCCCGGCATCAGCAGCTCGGCCAACTACTATTTCCTCCTCTTCACGGAAACTAGGAAAATCCAAATGGGCGTGTGTGTCGTAAAACTCCGGCATCGCTTGGCCAATAACTTGCCCCCCAATGTAAGGGGTTTCCTCTCGTTTGTCATTTTCCTTCAATTCAGCCCAGGATGTGCTAGTTTCCTTAAGGAGTTTAAGTTCAACGCCAAAAAACAAAACAATGAGCAGCCCCACATCACCCGAGGAATTCCAGAAACAGATGCAAGAGTTCCTGCAAAAGCAGTTCAAAAGTTTTGGCACACCTGGATTCGATAGAGCCGCATCACCCGGGACGAACACGCCGCAAGAGCCCGAACCAGAACGAGAGGTTTTTAAATTCACCCACAAACCGCGCGATGTGAAGCTTCACCTAGACCGTTTTGTTATCCAGCAGGAAGAGGCAAAAAAAGTACTGAGTGTGGCATTGTGCGATCATTACAACGCCGTTCGCCAGGCGTTTGAAGGGGATGAAAAAGGCTATTACACAAAGCAAAACGTAATGCTCATTGGTCCTACTGGCGTCGGTAAAACGTACCTTATCCGTAGCATAGCCGAGTTGATTGGCGTTCCGTTTGTTAAGGCTGATGCAACCAAGTTTTCCGAGACCGGTTATGTCGGTGGCGATGTAGAAGATCTTGTGCGAGATCTTGTGCGTCAAGCCGATGGGGATGTAGAACGAGCCAGATACGGGATCATTTATATCGATGAGATTGACAAGATCGCCTCGGCATCAGAACAGCAAGGTGGCCGAGATGTGAGNGGCCANGGTGTGCAAACCACCCTACTCAAGTTGATGGAGGAAACCGAAGTGCCTGCACGCTCTCAACATGACATGGCTGGTCAGATCCAGGCGATGATGGAAGGCATGCGAGGCGGAAAGAAAGAGGGAGACACGATCAACACACGCCACATCCTCTTTGTCGTCAGNGGTGCATTCGCTCACCTCGACAAGATTGTCGGTCGGCGACTTAANGAGTCTGCCATCGGCTTTGCCGCCAACTCGAATGAGGATGTGAAGAGCGATCAGATTCTGGAGCACGCTAAAACGCCCGACTTTATCAAATTTGGCTTCGAGCCGGAGTTCATCGGGCGCCTCCCAGTACGCGTAGTCTGTCATCCATTGAGCGTTGATGACCTCGAGCAGATTCTAAAGACGAGTGAAGGAAGCATCATTCGGCAATATAAGCAATCATTTGCAGCCTACGGCATCAACGCTAGTTTCGAGGAGAATGGGCTACGTCGCATTGCCGAACTGGCGATCGATGAACAAACCGGCGCGCGTGGCTTGATGACCGTATGCGAAAAAGTTTTCCGTGATCTAAAGTTCGAACTGCCTAGTTCGCGCGTACGAGAGTTCGCAGTTGATGACGCACTAGTCGATGATCCGAAGAGCGTGATGCAAACACTATTAGAAAATGCGCCAGAGCAGAAATCATTCGAAGTAGATGAGAAACTGAAAGAATTTGCGGATACTTTCTCCGAGCAGCACGATTTAACGATCACCTTCACGACGAGCGCACGTAAGCAGTTAGCACGTATGGCCAGGGAATCTTCTCTATCAGTATTTGATTTTTGTAAGGACCACTTCCGCGATTTACATTTCGGATTAAAGCTAATCTCGGGAAACACTGGAACGACGGANTTNGAATTGGATAACTTATTTGCAGAAGACCCTGACACTGCACTGAGTGAACGTGTTGTTGACAGCTACAAAAGTAAGAAGTCTTAGCGGTATACTTAATATGTTGCCCTGCCACCGGAGATATCAAACACGGCCCCAGTACTGAANGAAACCTCGTTCGAAGATAACCACGCGATCAAAGCAGCTACTTCATCCGCCTGGCCAACGCGTNTCATAGGGATTTTCGAAACCATATAGTCAATATGTTCCTGGGTACATTGCTTGAGGATTTCCGTCTCGATCACAGCAGGCGTGATGCAGTTCACTCGAATATTTGTTTCAGCAAGTTCCTTGCCTAGTGACTTGGTCAGGCCAATCACACCTGCCTTGGCAGCACTATAGTGNGATGCGCTCGGGTTGCCTTCCTTGCCGGCAATCGAGGCTATATTGACGATTCGACCCCAACCAGACTCAAGCATTCCCGGCACAAAAACTCGGCAACAAAGGAACACCCCGTAAAGGTCGATGTCTATCACTTTGCGCCACTCTTCCGGGGTACATTCCCAAAGCATCTTGTTTACGCCAGCGATACCAGCATTGTTGACAAGGATATCGATGTGGCCGTGCCGATCAATCGCCTNACATGCCGCAGAATCAACCGAATCCGACTTGGCCAAGTCGACAGTGTCACTGGTAACCTCCCCGCAATTGGCCAGCCTAGTCTTGGCCAATTCAATGGCCGTTTGATCACAGTCCCAAATTATGCAGGAAGCACCCTCTTGCAACAACCGTTGCACCGTCGCTAAGCCTATCCCCCGGGCGCCACCGGTCACCANTGCAGTTTTCCCTTTTAAACTCATAAGAAATCAAAAGTGGAATACTGCTTACTGGCAGCAAAATCAATCGAAATTGCCTTCGATCAATTTGGCGAGTTTTCGTATGACTTGCGGATAAGGGTANTCGCGGTCATGCAAGCGGTGAATCAACCTAATACGCTGGGCTTCAAACTCGGCCTCAGCCTGAGCTTCCACCCAGGCCCAATCTATCGTTCCGCGGAACGGAGAAAGCCGGTTTCCATCACCANAATGTTCTTTCGACACACGCATAACTACGGACGCAAAAAGCGCCTTTTNGGTGTGACACCTCCGTGTGTCGAAGACCAATAAACCGCTGGGCGGAAATCAGTTAACCGATTGTTGAAATAACCGGCGGAGCATGAATCCAAATCCCTTCGATCTGCTCCACTNTTAAACTCGGCAATTCGAACGATATCTTTAGAAAAAAACTCTNTTTTCACGGCGNANCTGGAGGAATCATCCGATCACCCTGCAAAATATATTGGTATAATGCGTCAATCTGNCTTTCGGCATCTCCGTCCAGCACGTCGAAAAGAGCACTCCGTCCTTGGTTAAAATAAGCCGGCATCTTTGTTTGTGGATCAATTCTTAGTGGATTACGCATCCAACGACGATAATAATCAGGCAATAACCGAATGCCAACCTTGGCGAGGTTGATCCCCTGCGCATCGAACACNTGCGCNGGCTTCAATGATCCAATGGAGTGGCANCTGAAACAGAAAAAACCGCCATTTGCCGANACTAGTTTCCGGCCGATGGCACTCCTCTCCAGATCAACCGGAGCCTGCCTTGGGGTCACGGGGGGATACCCATTCAACATGGCCAAGCCCTTGGCCAAGCCGCTAGCCCTTGACGGAAAAGCCGGCATCCTTGCTTGNAGCCACGGCCTCGGCCTCTCACCCAACGAGCCATTNAATATTTTTTCAGCCCAGTCGGGTTTCAGCTTCCCTCCAAGCACCTCGAATGGCGGCACNCTTTCCATCTGACCGTGGCAATTNCGGCAGTTTGAATCGGCAGTTTGNCGCAATGCAAACTCTGCCANGCTCANTTGGCNAAGCGATGACTTGCCCTTCTTGAAAAACAGCCTCAGNGCCAAACGCTCCTCCTGCGAGAAACCAAACTGCACCACCGACTCCCCTACCAACTCCGCCAGGCATCCNTTGTCCAAGTTCGAGATCGCAGANACGGAGAACGAGTTGTCCAGCTTCAACGCATGACAATTCAAACACCCCATCGATGAGACCTTTTTTTTCCCAGTCGCAATCAACAAGGCATCGAAGGCCNTCGGAACCGACTTGGCAGNGGTNGCCACCGAAAACAAATANGCCGAAAGTGCGTTGGCCTCTANCTCACTCAACGTGAAGTTTGGCATGCGAATCCAATGATAATACTCCTGCGGGTTTTGCAAAAACTCCGACAATGCAGCCGGCTGAATAAACTTCCGNCGAGCTTGACCAAGAGACAACTTAGCCGCCGCTGCCGGCTCTCCCNCAAGTGTGTGACAAGCTGCGCAGTTCAACTGGTTGTACAGCGCCTGTCCTTCCGAAACAACTCTCTCATCCACCTGCATTAAATTGGACTTCTTCCCGCTTTTTAACGAACCGAGATANGNGGCAATCGCACGCGCATCCGTCTGAGCTGTNACACCGTGCAGCATGGACGGCATTTTTGCACTTGGCCTCANTTTTTTNGGGTTCAACAACCAGTCGACAATCCATTCAACATCAAGCCGTGAACCGATTCCCTCGAACGAAGGAGCATCCATTGTGAGTTCCAACATACCCTCACCAGACGCATCGGGAACGTGACATTTGAAACAACGATGCTCTGCTGCCAACGTCCGCCCTCGCCGTAGTATCGCTCCCGTGGCCAAACTTTCGTTGAGCGCATGCTTCAGATACTTCGATGGGATTGGTTCGTTGCCGTAGTCGGGCGTTGACCAGTATATCCGAAAAAAGGCGTCGCCCTCNTTCGGCGAAGTGAAAATCGCCTTCANCGTGTTACTGCGCGAATTGAGTCGAATGCGCTTGGTTGGCTCTGTCATTTCACCTNTACCGGTAGCCTCCATCACCGGTTTGCCNTTGATTTCGAGCTTAAGGCTACCGTTGAGCTCGGCCTGAAATATAAATCGGTCGCGCAGGTCTAAATGAATCAATCCCTGCCACTCGGCCGTGAACGGCCCGGGTGGAATAAATGGGCTCGGTGCCTCGTTGGCCGGCACATACAGCATGAAATGCGGACGCACAGTATGATCCGCCGGAGTATCAGCCACCGATCGAAAGGTGACCGCCAAGCCGTCATGCAATGCCGAGGATTCCTCACCGCTTAGCCAAGCACTTGGAAAGACGAGTACCACGATTAAGTATGATAGGCTCCAGAATCTCATACCGTATCGCCTTTTAAGCCAAACCAAGGTTGGTGAGAATCTTTAACACAGCCCTACTTTTATTTAGGGTATAAAAATGAAGCCCGGGGGCTCCGCGATCCAGCAATTCTCGACATTGCGCCGTGGCATACTCGATGCCGTACTCTTGGGTGGCATCGGAGTCGTCTCCCAGTTCATCCAAGCGCGCAGCAAACACTTCTGGAAGCTTGGCCCCACACATGGTGCTAAATTTTCTGATTTGCGCAGCGTTGGCCACCGGGATAATCCCCGGGAATAACGGAATCTTAACCCCAGCTTCACTTAAATAATCTGCCAATCGAAAGTAGTCGGCGTTATTGAAAAACATCTGGGTAATGATTATATCTGCGCCGCAACAGATTTTTCGGACAAGATGCTGCCAATCGACTTCCCGGCCTTCGATGCAATCAATGTGACCTTCGGGAAAAGCAGCTACTGCAACACCAAAATCGTGGTGCCTGCGAATATGCGTCACCAACTCGGAGGCAAACTCAAAGCCACCCTCCGTGCGCGACCAATCCTCCCCAGGCGACGGGTCACCACGCAGTGCAAGAATGTTCTGGATGCCACGTTTTTTTACCTCATCGAGAATGGCGTCGATCTCGTCTCGAGTATGCTTGATGCAAGTGAGGTGCGCCATGGTCGTCAGGCTAAATTCTTTTTGAATCTGATCTACAATCTCTAGGGTTTTTTCGCGTGTACTACCGCCCGCACCATAGGTGACCGAGGCATAGTCCGGCTTGGCCGTCATCAACGCTGGAAGGGTTTTGCCGAAGAACTTGGATTCACCCGCCTGAGTCTTGAAGGGAAAAAACTCTAGCGAAACAGTTGGTTGTCCAGTAGTTGATTTTTCGGCATGAATGTCTCTTATAAAACGCACGCAATGCAGACTAAGGAAAACCCACTGCAAGTTAAAGATCGGAAGCTGATGGCACCAGATCAGACGTCACAGATCTCGACGGCGTGGCACAACGCCCCGATTTTGTCGTCCCAAGTCGGGATAAATTCCTGCGCAACGAATCCTTCAAAGCCAGTCTCAAGTATCGCCCTCATCACGGCCGGATAATTGATCTCTTGCGCATCATCCAACTCGGCCCGGCCCGGGTTCCCGGCAGTGTGATAATGGCCAATATAATCCTTAAGATTGCGAATGTTGCGGATGATGTCTCCGTGCATGATCTGCACATGATAAACATCGAACAACAACTTCAAGTTGGGCGAACCGACCTTTTGGATCGCTTGAATACAAAAATCGAGCTTGTCACCTTGGTAGCCGGGATGTCCCTTCATCGGGTGACTGTCATCGACAGAGTTCAAATGCTCCAGACATAGAGTAATCCCGTTTTTCTCAGCGTGACCAACGACCTTCTTCCACGCCTTGACACAGTTCGTGTTTGCCTGATCGCGGTCGATGTTTGGATCCTCCATGCCAACGAAAGTGATTACGCGCTTGGCACCAACATCCTTGGCAACATTGATGCCATCAATCAGTTTCTCGATAACCATATTGTGGTTCTTTGGATCGTTTGGCCCCTTGGCAAACCCATGACTGCCGACCAGTGAAATCTCAAGTCCCGCCTTACGTGCTGAAGGGTAAAACTCGCGCCCAATCCCCTCGATTCCGGTCAAGCCAATATCGGCACAGACTGAGATGAGTTTATTAGTCGGCATCGGATTAAAAGTCCAGCCCATGATCGACTGGCGAATTCGTTTGTTTTTGATTTTGAAACCTCTGGTCGCTTGGCCTCGTGGCAACTGAGCACAGACTGTTGTCGAAGTCGATGCCACAGCCGCACCGGCAGCAACCTTAATCAATCCTCTTCGGGAAATATTTTTAATACTCATTTAGTTTTATTTTTGATGCACGAATTCAACCTTACAAAGCTGGACAAGGCAAGCGCTTGGCCAAAAACAAAAAGCCCGGACATCTGCCCGGGCTAGATTTCTTTGATTTATTTGAAAAGGATCAATGCTCTGGAAACCCGGCCATCCACCTTGGCCAAGCAGGTTTATAGGCTCCATCATAGTTGCGGTGCCACTGCAGCTTCCAAAGTTTCTTAATGGGCACATGCCTTACTGAGTGGTCCATAAACACACCTTGAATGCCGCCGTTGTGCCTATCCATCGCAAAATGTTTCATCTCGGCATTGAAGCCGCTCCACTCGCCATTGTAAATAGGGGGTGCCATTCGCGACCTAAATGGTCCACCGCCTCTCCACATCATATCCATAAACATCGGGATATTATGCAGGTCATGCCCTGCAGGGTTAATCGTTTTCCAGTGCCAATCTTTTTTACGACCTTGTATGTCCCGTGGTGCGTTATAGAGCCAGTTGTTGTTGCCGTAACTCGCACGCGTGGGGATGCGCTGCCCCGAAATGCTCCCGTGCTTGAAAGACGCGTTCCAGCTACCAACCGCATCCCAACTATCGTTTTTATACTTATCAACCGGTTTTAAGGTATAGTTTGGAGATCGGTTGCTACGAGCCTGAGTCGCAGCCGGGCACAAAAGGATGTCCTGTTGACGCCAGAATTTTTCCAAGGAAGCCACCCACTCACCTCGCCACCATCCACTCATATTTCTGACATCGATACCTTTACTGAAGTAGCCCTCGTTGTCGTCGGTATAATACTGCCAGACCAAACCCCATTGCTTGAGGTTGCTAATGCATACTGTTTGAACGCCCTTTGCCTTCGCCTTGGCTAATGCAGGGAGTAGCAAAGAGGCTAGTATTGCAATAATCGCAATTACTACAAGAAGTTCAATGAGAGTAAACCCTCGAACCTTAAAGTAAAGACGGCGTGTTTTCNTCGTAGTCAGCTTCACNGGNCGAAATNATTGCCTTGAAACCGTTGCATGACAAGGGATTTATGGAATGAAGAATTTTGAATATCATGTTATGTTTTAAAAATGATTTGAAAGTGATGGTCGCTAAGAACAATCAATTTAAAATGATCATCTAAACTTAATGGCTGCAAGGACTTGCCTCAGCATTGGGATAGCGACAACGGCAGGAATCCTCACTCCACAAATCGTCTTTTAGTGGCACCCTCTTTGGGGATACTCCTCGTTTGGAATTGACCGACTTCAATAGCGACAACCGGCCGGACTTTATCGTCACCACATGCGATAATGGCGAATATCCAGCGCCAACAAAGCCATACCATGGTATTCGCATCTACCTCACCCAAGGCGATACGAAGTTTAAACATTCACTCTATCCGCCCATCAACGGCGCCTTTCGAGCGTTACCCCACGACTACGACGAGGAAGGTGATGGCGATATCGACCTCGCTCTAGGCAACTACATGTTTGGCCCGGGCAAGGCCATCTTCGTGCCGGATTTTCTCACGAAAAACTGAGAAAGCAGCAGCCCACCTGTGATTCTTCTTCTTAACACTCTTCGCCAAAAACCTACAGACTTCTGATTTTTTTTACTCGCCACCCCAATTGCCCAAAGGCAGAATTTTTTCTTATGTCAAACGGCAACGAGGAGATTCATTACAAGGTCTGGGCCAGTGACAATGTTGTATACGGGCCGGTATTGCTGAAGACCTTGCTTGAGTGGGTAGCGGATGGCCGTGTGCAGAAGGAAACATGGGTTTTTAGCCAGGAAGTAAACAGTTGGAAACCGGCCAAGTCTCTGCCGGTGCTGGGCGACGCGCTCGCAGCTTACCACGCCGAACAGGCCCCGCTGCCCATGCCAACTAAGTTGGGCAAGGCAATCGACTCGATCACAGTAGATTATCTCCGACAATTCGACTCGCTGGCCGGACTTGGACAAGCAGAGCTCGAACAATTAATTGTCCACTGCACCATAATGAAAATCGAAGAAGGTGGCATGATCATGAAAAAGGACAGTCCAGGCGATGGGCTATACATGATTCTTTCTGGGGAAACCCGAGTACGGCTAGTGATCTCAGGTCAAGACACAACTCTGGCCAATGTTGGTGCTGGCAGCTTTATTGGTGAAGTTGCCATGTTCAGCCAGACCCCACGAACAGCCGATGTGTTGGCGCTGACCCCGTGTAACTTGCTATTCATGTCAACCGAAGCATTTCGAACTATCATGGAATCAGAACCAAAACTAGCCTCATCTGTATTGTTTGCGCTGGGACACGTCATGGCAGACCGAATGGTTGCTGGAAACCAACGACTTCAAAGCAAAGCCAGCTCCGAGTTCCTCTGGCTCTAGCCGGGTAAGGGGATCAAAATAAAGCCACAAACGGGCAAAGAGACCGTTGACAATGGTCAGGTGCGTATATATTTTTCAAAGCTTTTAGGGAGTAAATTGCATGGTTCGGATATTACTTTTTGTAACGGTCTTGGCGTTGGGAGGTGCATTCTTTGTAGCGTTCAGCAATGTTCAGGGGAAGATCGACAATCTGGAAAGCAGCTTGGCCCAGACCGAGACTGATCTCCAGAGAACCCGAGGTGAATTGACCAAGGCCAAGACAGCCCAAAAAGAAGCTGAGGAGAAAATGGCAGATGCCCAGTCAAAAGCCGAAACCGCTGTGGCNAATCTGAGAAATACGCAACAGGCACTCGTCGCACAAAGGCAACGAGCAGATCAGCACGAAGCTACATCAAAAGATTTGCAGGCCCAGTTGGTTCAAGCCACTACTTTTGTNGANTCATGGCGGCTCTTTCAACAAGCCAACGGCANTCAGGATCANATCNGGCAGAAACTGGCCGCNTACGATGAAGTCGATAACCAGCGCGCACAATNTGTNGCCGAGAATGGCATCCTGTTGANCCAAATAGAAAAACAAAGCGTAGAGCTTTCCCGTTACACTGGCAAATCCGCCAAAATCACGCTTCCCCGATCGCTGAACGGCAAGATCACCGCTGTTGATGCGCAATTTGACTTTGTTGTATTAGACATNGGNGAAAACCAAGGCGCNCGCGAACACGGCGAATTGCTCGTNAGCCGGGGAGAAAAACTNATCGGCAAACTCCGTATTCTTGACGTCAAGAAAGATCACAGCATCGCTAANATTCTACCCGATTGGAAACAAGAAGAAGTACAGACTGGNGATCTNGTCATCGTCGGNAATTAATCCTNCTATACCATGAGTATGACTGCCGAAACCCTAGGTTACANTNTCATNATTNTATGCGTNGGNCTGCTATTAGGGTTAACCACCGGTTGCATTGGGCCTGACCCTGAAAACAGGTCAGCCCGACCATGGAACACACCCCAACCATGGGAACACGGCGTGCCAGGCGNTATCTCGGAACGACGCTAATTTTAAGAAAACAATTTTGAACCGGGCTTTTTGCCCGGTTTTTTTGTGTTCGACATCAATCCAGATTGTGGTATAAATAAATACTGATTTANTCACGCGGAACTTNTTTCTGCACACACTATTAACAATTATGAGACTGGATAAATTGACCACAAAATCGCAGAGGGCGCTGCAGGAGGCGCAGGAATTGGCNTATCAACATTCGCANCAGCAGGTTGATGGCGAACATCTNGCACTTGCACTTGCGCAGCAGCATGACAGCATCATNCCAACTCTTCTCCAAAGTANCGGNGNGGATTTAGCCAAACTGCAGACAGACCTCGAGGCCGGGATCGCCCGCTTAGCCAAGGTGTCAGGCACCNGTAGCGCTGANCTGTATCTTAGCCCCGAACTAAAGCAAGCACTTGACGCCGCCCAAGCCGAAGCCACGAAGCTTAGCGATGAGTTCGTCAGCACCGAGCACCTGCTGCTTGGCCTATTAGCCAAGGGCGGTGCANCNCTAATCCGCNCGTTCCANCAAAACAACATCCGACGAGACNCCNTNCTNGAAGCNCTTGAAAAAGTACGCGGCAACCAACGAGTCACCGACGCCAACCCAGAGGACAAATTTCAGGCACTAGAAAAATACGGGCGCGACCTCACGGCAATGGCCAAGCAGAGCAAGATAGACCCCATCATAGGGCGCGACAATGAGATCCGTAGAGTGATGCAANTTCTCAGCCGGCGCACAAAAAACAACCCGGTACTCATCGGCGAACCGGGCGTCGGCAAAACCGCGATTGCTGAAGGNCTGGCTCGGCGCATCGTAAGCGGTGATGTACCAGAGTCACTCAATAACAAGACTCTCGTTGCCATGGATCTCAGCGCGATGATCGCCGGAGCCAAATATCGGGGCGAATTCGAGGACAGACTCAAGGCGTTCATAAAGGAGATCACAGCCAGCGAAGGGCAAATCATCTTGTTTATAGACGAACTGCATACACTTGTTGGTGCCGGAGCTGCCGAAGGCGCAACCGATGCGGCCAATATGCTCAAGCCGCAGCTCGCCCGAGGCGAACTACGATGCGTCGGGGCAACCACATTAGACGAGTACCGTAAACACATTGAAAAGGATCCTGCACTCGAGCGCCGCTTCCAACCGGTCAAGGTGGATGAACCGAACATCGAGGCCTCCATTGCAATTCTACGCGGACTTAAGGAACGGTACGAAGTTCACCACGGCATCCGCATAAAAGACACCGCGCTAGTCTCCGCCGTAATGCTTTCCGAGCGTTACATTACCGACCGGTTCCTTCCGGATAAAGCTATCGATCTCATAGACGAAGCAGCATCGCGACTCCGAATGGAACTGGACTCCATGCCAACTGAGATCGACCAACTCGAACGGCAGATCATGCAACTCGAAATCGAGCATACAGCTTTAAAAAAGGAAAAGGACGCCGCCAGCCTGGAACGTCTAACAAAGCTACAAGAAACATTGGCAAACCTAAAGAAGGAGTCTGGCGAACTGCAGACGCGATGGCAGCAGGAGAAAGCATCTATCAACGCCGCCAGCATCGTCAACAGCCAACTCGAGGAAGCAAACCGCGCGCAGGAACAAGCCGAACGCGACGGCGATCTGAATCAGGCGGCACAGATTCGTTACGAGACCATTCCCGACCTCGAACATAAATTGACCGAGATGCAGGCAGCCTTCAAACAAACTGAAGAAACCAAGCGTCTATTGCAGGAGGAGGTAACGGAAGAGAACATCGCAGAGGTAGTTGCCTCCTGGACTGGAATTCCGGTAACTAAGATGCTCGAAGGTGAACGCCAGAAACTCGTCCATATGGAAGCCCGCATCGGTGAATATGTCATCGGCCAAACCGAAGCTGTAAATGCCGTTGCTGACGCGATACGTAGAGCCCGAAGTGGGCTTCAGGATCCGGACAGACCGATCGGTTCGTTCATTTTTATGGGGCCAACCGGCGTCGGTAAGACGGAACTTACCCGCGCACTGGCAAAGTTCCTGTTCGACGATGAGTCAGCAATGGTGCGTATCGACATGAGTGAGTACATGGAGAAACACACCGTCGCGCGTCTCATCGGCGCACCGCCTGGCTACGTCGGGCATGAGGAGGGTGGACAGCTTAGTGAGGCAGTCCGCCGAAAACCTTACAGCGTAGTGCTATTTGACGAAATCGAGAAAGCCCACCCGGATGTTTTCAATGTTTTTTTGCAGGTTCTTGACGATGGACGGCTCACCGATGGTCAAGGCCGAACAGTTGATTTCCGCAATACCATCGTCATAATGACCAGCAATATCGGTTCGCATATAATACAGGAACATTTCCTGCATGCGAAAACAGGCGAGGCCGAACGGCTCGACATGGAGCAAAATGTCGAGGCTGAACTGAAGGCGCACTTCCGGCCGGAGTTCCTCAATCGGATAGACGATACGATCGTGTTCCATAGCCTAGACGAAGAGCAACTTACAGTAATTATTGACATACAGTTACGTAACGTAGCCGAGCGGCTTAAGGCTCAACAGCTATCGCTCGAGGTCAGCGAAGAGGCTCGGCTGCACCTAGCCCGGGAAGGTTATGATCCTCAGTTTGGCGCGCGACCGCTCAAGCGCACAATTCAAGAGTGGTTACTCAACCCGCTCGCCAAACAATTACTCGACGGCGAATTTAAACCGGGAGATCACATCCGCGTAAGCTTGGCCAACGGAGAATTGGCCTTTGAAACGTAAACCAAGGCTTAAAAATCCCACTCAACCAAGGAGTGTGTTGACCCGATATGACGCCTGATGAAGGAATCAAGAAAACCACTTAATCGACGGAGTTGCGCGGGGCTTGGAAGTAACTTGGTCAAGTCAGCCCAGTCAGATGAGACCATATTAACCGCAACGGCACACGTCCCAGCATCGAGCCCAGACTTGCCCCAGTCCGGCTCCTGACCCTGACTTGCTAAAAATTTNACTTCAAANACACTAAGCCAAAACTCCCCTACTCCGCCACCGTCAAGCCGACGCACCAGCTCTAGCATCAGGTCAAACTCGCCCAAAAGTGGCGTCTGTTCCTCAGTGGCGCGATTCAACAGCTTGGCCGCCCGGGCAAGATAGTCGATTAGCACCACATCAGTACGTAACCTAGGGAAGGTNTCTTGCAGNGCCACTTCACAAAGCGAGTGCAAATCGGAACGGCGACTACGGCGGAAATTGAATTCTNCAAGATGAAACAGATCNAGTTTTCCTCGGAACGGTGANTTGGGNCGNCGTGCNCCTTTGGCCACAGTACCAATGCGTCCGNCCTGTGGACTCAACCAGTGTACAACTAGACTTGTTTCCGTAATTGGAAAAACACGCAGNACCAGTCCAGTGGCGCGCTCATCCATCAGAGAGCATATTAGCTGACTCGGCCTTGAATGCCGCCTGCACGCCGCTTGCATTTTCGGGCGGTACNGCACCAAGACTTACAATAAATTTGATCCCGTCAGCAACTGACATATCAAGCTTAACTACTTTGCTCTCCGGCAGTACTAGCAGGAAACCGGTGGTAGGGTTAGGCGTTGTAGGCACGAATATGCTGATGATACTCTCGCCCTCATCGGTTTTCACCTGTTCAGCTGTTACAAAGCCGACAGAGTTCAACCCTTTACGCGGGAACTCAACCATCACCACCTGTTTAAAGCTAGACTTGTTCTCCGAGGCGAACGCTTGGTTTACCTGCTTGACCGTGCCGTAAATTTTACCGAGTAGCGGCACGTTCAACATTACGTAGTCCATCAACTGAACTAGTTTTTTCCCAACATAATAACGTGTCAAATAACCAAGGAGTCCGGTTAGGATTACAGCCTCAAGAACAGCCACCACCTTCCAGCCGAAGTACAGCTCCGAACCGGGTTGTCCATCCTTCCAAATGTCGNTCAACTCCAGACCAGGGATGAAGCGGAATGGGTAAAGCAGAATGTCGGAAACAGCGACAGCCTGATTAAAAAGCCAAAGGGCAACACCAATCGATATAACCACTGGAAGAACTACGGCCAAGCCGGTAAAAAAATTCCGGCGCGACCGACCCAGCAACGTTACCCCTTTACTCATCTGCCAAGCACCTTACCCTCCTTGGCTAAACAGCTCAAGGGAAAGCACGCCGATGCCTCGCGCACAAGCCGATCTTCTTCCCGTTTCATAGTCCGGCACGGCTTAGGCGCCGAGTCATTGTACCCACGAAGGTGCAACACACCGTGAATGAGGTATCGCGCTACCTCTTCTGGCCACGAGGTGCCATGTTCAAGCGCGAAGTCAATCGCAACAACGGGACATAAAAAAATGTCGCCCAACAGTGGGCCCGACCGAGGTNCGCCACCCGATTGGACACCGTAATCAAGCGTAATCACGTCCGTCGGGCCCTTATGCCTAAGATGTTCCCAATTAATACGGGCCATCTCCACGGGATCAATAATGAAAATCCCGAGGACGTGTGCATCAGGATCGGCTACGCAACCGGGCTCGGTCTTGGCCAGCACCCACTTGGCCAAGTTACGCAACCGCCAAGCATCAACCTGATGACTTGCTTGATGGCTGCGTACGGTAAGAGGCATGGTAAAAACATCAACACTCACCGTTTCGGTGCTCGTCATATGCCTGGACGATCCTCTGCACGAGTGGATGCCGCACGACATCTCGTTTGTCGAATTCACATAGAGCAATACCCTCGACCTTATCCAGCACCTGTTTTGCCTCGATGATACCGGAAGTTTTGCTCGANGGCAGGTCTATTTGTGTCGGATCGCCGGTGATGACCGCTTTAGAGTTGAACCCAAGCCGTGTGAGGAACATCAGCATCTGCTCAGCGGTTGAGTTTTGTGCCTCATCCAGAATGATGAAAGCGTTGTTAAGNGTGCGGCCGCGCATGTAGGCTANAGGCGCGATCTCGACGATGCCTCGTTCCATCTGTTTCTGCACCTCCTCCATCGGCAGCAAATCCTGTAAAGCATCATGCAGTGGCCNCAAATACGGCGCCAGTTTTTCGTACAGGTCGCCCGGCAGGAAGCCTAACGCTTCGCCGGCCTCGACCGCCGGCCGAGTGAGAATGATCCGAGACACTTTCTCCTCCTTCAACGCGATTACAGCCATNGTCATCGCCAGAAACGTCTTGCCAGTACCGGCCGGACCAATACCGAAGGTGATGTCGTGATTACGTATCGCCTCGAGGTACCGTTTTTGGCCAATCGTCTTCGGGTTGACCGACGGCTTGCGCGAAGAAGTCTGAATTGTAACTGAGTAAAGCTCGTTCAACGGCTCCGGCCCATCGCTAATCACGGTGTTCAGCGCGTAAGTAAAATCCCGATTGCGGATANCTATACCGGCCTTGACCGCCCCCTCTAGAGCCTGAAACAGCCAAGTCGCCTTCTCCACACCTGCNTCATCACCATCAAGTTTAATCCAACCATCACGGCTGGTCGCCTTGACACCGAGGCACTCCTCTAGCATCTGAAGGTTCTTTGGGTTGTTGTTGAAAAGNTGCTGGGCAATCCGGGCGTTATCGTAATGCAGCGTCGAAATCATCTCATCAGAGCGAAAAAATCAAGATTGGCAGCATGAGTCAAACCAAGTGTGCAAAGCGTTTGTCGCTGCTCAGGCATGAGACTAATTGCTTAATTTCCTGTGAGTCGCTTTTTTGAACAATAAGCATTGCGTCATCAGTCTGCACTACAATCATGTCGCGAACGCGCACCAATGCTATNGGGGTGCGNCTGCGCGTCCGAGCATCAAAAATAATATTATTCGCGGCATCAACGTGCACAAATTCGCCAACTGCACAATTACCTTCAGCGTCTGACTTAAGATGACGTGCCAGCGCCGGCCACGAGCCTAGATCGTCCCAGCCGAAGTCACCATCCGCACAAACGATTTTTTTTGCGTTCTCCATTATGGCATAATCAACGGAAATCTTTTCCAGCTTGGGATAGTCGCTGACCAATGCGGCGTTGAGCTCGGCTAGCCCTCGGGCACCTCGCCACTTTTTGGAGGCAGCAAACAACTTGGGCTGCAATCGCTGCAACTCACTGGCGATGGTTTCATATGACCAAATGAACATCCCTGCGTTCCACATATATTGACCACTCTTAAGGTAACGTTTGGCCGTGGCAAAGTTTGGTTTCTCAATAAATTTCTTGGCAGTAAAAAAATTGGATTTAAGCGACTTAGCCGAAGCTGTTTCTAATTCGCAGNCAACCTGAATGTAGCCGTAGCCTGTAGCCGGCTCGTGCGGCCGAATACCNATGGTGACCAACGCCGGCTCACGTTTGGCCAAAAACATCGAGTCCCTTAGAACACGTTGAAACCTGGCTTCGTTTGGAATCACATGATCTGCCGGCAAGACTGCCATCACGCCATTCTCGGCCCGGGCGCTGACTACCGCAGCACCTAGCGCTACCGCAGCACAAGTATCCCGGCCGCACGGCTCACCAATGATATTTTGTCTGGGCAATTCAGATAGTTGCTTGCGCACTGCTGCGACTTGCACGGCATTAGTTATGATGAAAATATTCTCCAGTGGCGCGACTGGCTTTACACGATCCACNGTCTGCTGGAGGAACGAACGCTCGCCCAGAAGAGCAATGAGTTGTTTCGGCTTGCGTTCGCGGCTGACCGGCCAGAAGCGCTCGCCGCGCCCCCCGGCCATGATGATAATGTATCGATCCTTGCGTTGCATTGGCTACCGGATTCCACTCATGAGGTTGGCGGTGAAAGCCTTGACTGTCGGAACTAGATCAGAAGCATGGCCCTTGTCCGCGATTTGGTTGACGATCGCGCTACCGACAACGACGGCCTCGGCATGTCGCACTGCCTCGCCTGCTTGATCCGGATTTGAGATACCAAAGCCCACCGCGATTGGGACATTAGTGTGTTCACGTATAATCCGGGTCATCGGCTCGATCGTATCGGAGACGGTTTGCTGCATCCCGGTAACACCTTCGCGCGACACGTAATAGATGAACCCTTTCCCACGTTTCACGATCAGTCCCACTCGATCCGGCGGTGTGGTCGGTGCAACAAGATATATTGGGCAAAGCCCCGAGGTGGCCATAAGTGACTCGTAATCCTCAGACTCCTCCGGCGGAAGATCAAGCACCAGNAANCCATCAACCCCTGCCTTCGCAGACTCCTGNACAAACTCCGCAAGACCCCGTTTGTGCAGCAGGTTGAAATACACATATAGAACGATCGGAATACCGGACGACTCGCGGATGCGGCTGACCGTCTCGAGCACACTTTCTGGCGTAGTGCCTGAATCAAGCCCACGTTGCGCAGCCAGTTGATTGACGAGCCCATCAGCCAAAGGGTCACTGAACGGCACACCCAACTCCAGCACATCCACACCGATCTCGTCGAATGCCAGTGCCAAATCATGCGTCGCATCCAGCCCGGGATCACCAGCGCCAATGTATACGACAAACCCTTTTTGCCCTTCCCGCTTAAGGCGTTTAAACCGTTCCTCGATCCGGTTCATGCGCAGGCAGAATGCCTCCTATTCCCACTAGTGGCAAGAAACACGGTTTGCCTAGAGCTCAAAACTCATTCCGTAATCGCCATGGCCAAAAACGGCTTGTATAAGCAGCCCATGTCAGATAACGCGCAGCCTCTCGCCATCCAAGCTACTGATCTACTTCAGCGCAGCTTGGCCAACGGACGACTGGGCCACGCTTATCTGTACACAGGCGGTTCGCTTGAGTCTCTCGAAACTCAAGCAACTTGGCTGGCACGGACGCTAAATTGCTTGTCCCCACCCAAAACCGGCGAAACTGGTATCCCGATCGAGCCGTGCGGTGGTTGCACCCCATGCCGCAAGGTCGAATCAGGGAACTTCCCTGACCTTGACATCGTGCGACCGGAAAAAAAAACCCGTATTATCAGTATCGAGCAGATTCGTAATCTCACGCGAAAGGTATCCTTAAAGCCAACCGAGGGACGTTACAAAGTGGCGATTATCGCAGGGGCCGACCGCATGCCCGGCCCCACTTACAACGCCTTCCTAAAAACGCTGGAAGAGCCACCGAAACGAACAGTATTCATCCTATTAAGCATTCACCCCGACCAAATTGGGGAGACGATCCGGTCCCGCTGCATGCGGGTGAATTTCGGTGGTGAGGCAGACGTACAACTAGAAGTAAATGACATGGCTTGGCTTCGGTCCTTCATCGACACCAGTGTCGATGCAGATGAGGGGCTCATGGGACGCTACCGACTAATCGGCAGCCTCATGGAGCACCTATCGGTCAAGCGTGATAGAATTGAGGAAACTCAGGATAAGTCGTCACCACTGAACCGCTACAAAGACATCGAACCATCGCTCAGCGAAAAACTGAAGCAGGAACTCGAAGCCTCCATCGCCGCAGAGTACCGCAGACAACGCGGAGATTTTTTAACCGGACTCCAATGGTGGCTGCGCGACGTCTGGTTAGCAGCACTCCTACAGAGCAGGGAACTACTACACTTTCAAGACTGGGCCGACACATCGGAAAAAATCGGCCGGCGGCTGACCCCGATGCAAGCGCTGGAAAATCTGCAATCAATCGAGGCNACACAGCGACTGCTTGAAACAACCAATGTGCAGGAGGCACTCGCACTCGAAGTCGGCCTGCTCAAGCTGAAACTCTAAACGAACCTGATGCTAGCCGATACTCCAGCACAAAAGGATCGTGTCTTTTTGGTCCTCACTGGCGTCTGGCTGTTTACCGCGTTGTTCCAGTTCGGCAACCCTGTCATACTCGACTACCTACACCCGCCAAAGAGCATAATTTTGGGGGAGTCATCCGGAAANAAAGCCTTTCNNTACCTTGGNATCCTTACCGTTTTAGGACTTGCATGTGGACTCGGCATATTGCTCTTGGCAAAGCCAAAAATTCGTTTGCCGAATGGAGTGCCNAGATCGCTCGTCTGGCTACCTAGCGCNTGGTTTGGATGGCAGTTACTGTCACTTTTNCAATCGGAGAACTCGGCCATGTCTCTAGCNACAGTGATCCATTTTGCCTCATGCCTCGCAGCATTTTTTCTNGGGCTGTTCGTACTTGGCCGTATGAGATTTGGTAAACTGGCACTCTGGGGGGGGGTACTTGGACTACTGCTTAATCTTGCAGATGCCTGTTTTGAGAAATTCGGCGGACTCGAACAGACGCGCAACAGCATCATCTCACAACTCGAGTCCGGAAAAATTGATGCGAAAAAAATCACATCTAAGGCCCGAGACAACACAGGGACTATTCCGCAAGAAATTGAAAACCAGATCGCCAAACTGCCAAAAGCTACCGCAGCCAAGGTGCGACAGCTCCCGGTCGAGTTAATCAAGCGCATGTACAGCACTCGCCTATACGGGCACATGTTTTACCCTAATACATTGGCAGGAGTTATCCTGCTGCTGCTGCCCGTTTCCCTTGCTCTTCTGCTTGGTCAGAGAAACTGGCTCGTGCCACGATATACGATTGCACTTGGCTTAGCGGTAGTCGGATTGACCTGCCTATACTGGTCTGGTTCCAAGGCCGGTTGGCTGATCGCGATCATACTGATCGGAGCTTGGTTAATGCATCTACCGCTACCAAAAAAACTTAAACTGGGGCTGACCGGTGCGGCGTTGGCACTTGGCTTGGCCGGATTCACCATGAAATATGCCGACTATTTTGACCGCGGTGCGACAAGTGTCAGTGCTCGATTCGGCTACTGGCGCGCAGCCATGCAAACAGCAATGGAGAAGCCGCTGTTTGGTTCAGGACCGGGAACGTTTCAACTCGCATACAAGCGACATCGTCCGCCCGGGGCGGAGCCGACTCGGCTGACACATAATGATTACCTCCAGCAGGCGAGCGACTCTGGCTGGCCGGGATTTGCGCTATACACGGCATTCATCGGTGGATCGGCCTTGGTGCTGACTCGGCGGAGGATGGACGAACCATTACAGATCGCGGCAAGGCTCGGCCTGCTTGCCTGGGCACTCCAAGGGTGTATTGAGTTCGGCCTGTATATTCCCGCACTGGTTTGGCCCGCCTGGCTGATGCTAGGATGGCTGCTGGCATTGCCGCCGAATCGGTTCGACAAAAGCACTGCAATTGAATAAAAATGCGCGAACGGACATGAAGGTTTTATTCCTTAATGGTCCCAACCTAAATCTGTTGGGCCAACGAGAGCCGGAAATTTATGGCAGCATGACTCTGTCAGACATAGAGGATATGGTTTGCCAACACGCCGAAAAGCACAAAGTTGAAGTAGTATTTTACCAATCCAATCACGAAGGCGAATTGGTAACACAGATACATCAGGCAATCGGCAATTACGACTATATAATTCTCAATGCCGCCGCATATACGCACACGAGCATCGCGATTAAGGACGCCATCACCGGAGTGGGCATAAACGCTATCGAAATCCACCTGACCAATGTCCATGCCAGAGAATCATACCGGCGAAAGTCGATTATCGGTCAGGCCTGCGTTGGCAACATAAGCGGCTTCGGTGCGTCATCATACATCCTAGGCCTTGAAGCAGCGATACTGCACGACAAAGCCAACTCTTGATTTCATGATTAGACCGCACACTATAATTGGCGTTACTTTGCTTGCCGTTTTGGCCACAGGCTGTGTGAACAAACAGCGAATGACCGAACCGACTCGTAGTGTCAGCGAACAGTTACTGCTCAGCACTGCCATTGACCGAGCACTCTCCGAACTGGACATAGAAGCCATCCGCCGATTGCAGGGAGCCAAGGTTTATCTTTCGGACAAATTCCTGAAAACAATCGATCAGGAATACCTAGTTGGAGCCATTCGTGACCTCTTTTTCTCCAATGGAGTACTGGTGGTTGATGATCCCGAACAGGCACAGATGATTGTTGAGATTCGCAGCGGAGCCAATTCGCTGGATACCGCTGCCGTTACCTTCGGAATCGCCGAGGATCAGGCCATGCCCAACCCTCTGACCGGTTCTGCAGTGGCGCTTCCTGAATTGGCATTTTTCAAGAAGGAAAACAACGTTTCAGTATTCAAGGTCTCCCTAATGGCCTATCAAGCGGATAGTCGAGAACATGTATTCTCATCTAGGGCACTGCTAGGGGGCGCTTACGATAAGCATTTCCAATTCCTCGGCCTGATTCGATTTCGCTTTACCGACGTACCTGAATTAAAAGGCGGCAAACGCCGATCCCCATATCCGAATATAATACCGGGCGCTTTAAGACCTCCATTTGCACGCTAAACAGACCGTCTACCCGCCTCGCTAAATAGAAGTCTTAAAGCCAAGTGCTTGTTCAAGCATAAAAACAGTGCAAAATCCCTTTGACCCCTGAGCCAACGTCGGTAGCATTCCCACCCCGATTTCCCGGGAGACTAAATTTTTGAAATGGCAGTAAAAGTAGCAATTAATGGGTTCGGCCGAATCGGCCGTTTGGCATATCGTGCAATGGTGGAACAGGGCCTCGTCGGTGATGCAATAGATGTGGTCGCCGTAGGCGACATCGTCCCCGCCGACAATCTTGCCTACCTTGTAAAATACGACTCAACACAAGGCACATTCCCGGGCGAGGTGACACATCGTGGAGACGACACCATCATCGTAAACGGCGACGAGATGAAGGTGGTTAGTGCCCGCGAACCTAGCGGCCTTCCCTGGAAGGATTTGGGCGTAGACGTTGTAATTGAGTCCACGGGCCTTTTTACCGCAGCTGAAAAGTCCCAGGGACACATAGATGCGGGCGCTAAAAAAGTCATCATCTCCGCTCCAGCAAAAGGTGAGGATTTAACCGTGGTGATGGGTGTGAACGATCATCTCTACGACGCAAGCAACCACCATATCGTCTCTAACGCCTCCTGCACCACGAATTGTCTGGCCCCAGTCGTACACGTTTTGTTGAAAGAGGGTTTCGGCATTGCAGAAGGTCTAATGACAACCATTCACGCCTACACCGCCACACAAAAGACCGTGGACGGTCCAAGCCGGAAGGCATGGCGTGACGGCCGAGCCGCAGCAACCAACATTATACCGGCTAGCACCGGCGCCGCCAAGGCGGTGAGCCTCGTCTGTCCGGAGGTTAAAGGCAAATTGACCGGCATGGCGTTTCGTGTTCCAACTCCAACCGCTTCTGTCATCGACCTGACCTTCAAAACTGAGAAGAGTACTAGCTACGATGAGATCTCCGCAGCGATGAAGGCTGCCAGTGAGTCCTACCTCAAGGGCATTCTAGCCTACACTGAGGATGCCGTCGTTAGTACCGACTTCATCCACAGTGCCGACTCCAGCATCTATGACCAAGATGCCGGTATGGAGTTGAACGAAAACTTCTTCAAACTCGTGAGCTGGTACGANAACGAGTGGGGTTACTCCAACCGCGTCGGTGACNTGCTCAAGCTGATGATCGAAAAAGGCNTTTAAAGTTANNAAGCATGTCAGATTTCACAGANGATATTTACAGCGACNTGCCCCCGATTGGCGTAGGGCAAAATGTTCCCGAGTTCAAGATGGAAACCTANGAACCAGTCAGCGGTTCGTTTGGTGAAGTCAACCTCACTGAACTAAAAAATAGCGGCAAATGGACGATCCTCGTATTTTATCCGGCTGACTTCACCTTTGTTTGTCCGACCGAACTGGCAGACCTAGCGNCACAGGATACACGACTAACAGAGCTCGGGGCCAAAGTCATCTCAGTCTCAACCGACACGAAATTCAGCCATCTTGCCTGGTGCCAAACGGAAAAACTGATGGCCAATGTCAAGTACACCATGGCCGCGGATACTACGGGACTGGTAAGTAGCCTTTTCGGCGTCTACGACGAGGAAACCGGTCTAGCCCTGCGTGGAACCTTCGTGATCAACCCGGATGGCAAACTGGTTAGCAGTCAGGTGAATTTCTACAATGTCGGCCGAAACATGGAGGAACTGGTACGAATAATGGAGGCCAATGCCCACTGTATCGCCAACCCAGACGAAGCATGCCCGGCCAAGTGGACACCCGGCGCAAAAACCCTCAACCCAAGCGAAGCGATGGTTGGCAACGTCTACGAGGCGCTCAACGACTAAACGACTTCACATAACACAAAAAGGCGACGCCATATTCTGCGTCGCCTTTTTTTTATGCACGCTTAGCAAAGCGCAAATTCAACCCACGATCATGCCGGCCGCCACAGTGTTGTTGGTCTGCTCATCAACCAAAACAAAACTACCCGTCGCACGGTTCCGACGATAGCGGTCGAAGTGAATCGGCGCACTGGTCTGNAGTGAAACCCTTGCGATGTCATTCAATCTCACCTCACGATCACCCTCAATCTTGCGAAGCGAGTTAATGTCAACCTTGTACTTCATCTCCTTTAAAAGGCACTTGGTTTCGTTGGTCGTGTGACGAATACTATAACGTCCGCGTTCAACCAGACTCGCTTCGGAGCTAAACCAGACTAGCATCGCCTCTACTCGCTGACTGCTCTCTGGCGGGTTGTTCTGCTTTACAANCATGTCTCCCCGGCTGATATCGATCTCNTCCTCCAGCGTNAGGGAAACAGACATTGGCGAATAGGCCTGCTCGAGGTCGCCGTCGATGGTATGCACCCCTTTGATACGGGACTGGAAACCGCTCGGCAGCACGGTAACTTCATCCCCCGGCTTAAATACACCGCCCGCCACACGGCCAGCGTAACCACGGAAATCGTGGTGCTCATCACTGTGCGGCCGTATCACCCATTGCACNGGAAACCGCGCGTCAACATGNTTNTGCTCGTTCCCGATATAAACCGTCTCCAGTGTGTAAAGTAACGGGCTACCCTTGTACCAGTCCATATTTTCAGAACGATCCACCACGTTGTCCCCGAGCAATGCNCTGATCGGGATGAAATCGATGTGCGGCACATCAAGCCGTGAGGCGAATTCCTTGAACTGATCTACAATTTCGTTGAATCGATCCTCACTCCAACCGGCAAGATCCATCTTATTGACACACACCACGATGTGCTGAATTTGAAGCAAGCTCGCTATGAACGAGTGTCGGCATGTCTGCTCAATTACACCGTTTCGAGCATCGATCAGNATGATGGCCAAGTTTGCAGTCGAAGCACCGGTCACCATGTTGCGCGTGTACTGGATGTGTCCGGGCGTATCGGCGATGATAAACTTGCGTTTGGGCGTGGCAAAGTATCGATAGGCAACATCGATGGTGATGCCCTGTTCACGCTCCGAACGCAACCCGTCGGTCAAAAGCGCCAAGTTTACATTCTCGTCACCACGCTGCTTACTGGACTTCTCCACCGCCTCCCATTGATCTTCAAAAATAGATTTGCAGTCGTACAGCAACCGCCCGATGAGCGTACTTTTGCCATCATCCACACTGCCTGCGGTAGTAAAACGTAGCAGATCCATATCCAGATAACCCTTAGTCTCAGTACTCATCGAAATTAATTTTAAAAATATCCTTCTTTTTTGCGGTCTTCCATCGCGGTCTCACTGCGTTTGTCATCGGCTCGNCCACCACGCTCGGTCTGACGAGCAGCAGCGACTTCTTCGATAATATCCTCCACATTGTTAGCAACGCTCTCGACCATACCCGTNCAGGTCATGTCGCCAACCGTTCGACATCNCACATTGCCGCTCTCCCACTGCTCTCCTTCCAGTAGTGTGATATACTCGCATTTGCCAAGCAACACTCCGCTACGACGCACAAACTCTCGTTCATGGGAAAAATAGATACTCGGCAACGGAATGTTCTCCNGTTTGATATATTGCCAGACGTCCATCTCTGTCCAATTACTCAAGGGAAAAATTCGAAAGTGTTCGCTGAAATCCATCTTACCGTTGAACAGATTCCATAGTTCCGGACGCTGGTTTTTTGGATCCCACTCGCCAAAAGAATTCCGGTGGGAAAAGAAGCGCTCNTTAGCACGGGCCTTTTCTTCNTCNCGCCGNGCACCGCCGAGGCAGGCATCGTATTTATTTTTNTCGATCGCGTTNAGCAACGTAGGAATCTGAAGGAGATTACGNCTAGGATTNGGTCCGGTTTCCTCCTTGGCTCGCCCAGNATCGATCTCNTCTTGCACGCTGGCCACGACCAATTCCGCGCCGNCATCGNTGGCTAGCTTATCCCGAAACTGGATGGTCTCGTCAAAGTTGTGGCCCGTATCGACATGNACTAACGGAAATGGAAGCTTCGCCGGCCAAAACGCCTTCTGGGCTAGACGCACCATCACGATGGAATCCTTGCCGCCGGAAAACAGTAGCGCTGGTTGTCCGAATTGTGCTGCCACCTCCCTCATGATGAAAATCGATTCCGACTCCAGTTGCTGCAAGTGTGTTAGTTGATATCCTTTTTGTTCGCTCATGTTAATCGTATGCCAAAGACACCCGAGCGTGCACAGCCTGATAAAGTTGCTCGAGAGATTCACCTTCGGTTTGGTTGTCTGTGTTCAATATCAAGTCTGCTACACTTCGAGGTTCCGGTGCCTCAAAGGATGAGTCCTTACCGGTGAACTGTTTGACATGACCGGCCTTGGCCTTGGCGTAAAGCCCTTTCACATCCCGCTGTTCGCAGGTCTCAAAACTACACTCGATATATACCTCTAAAAAATCCGCCGGCCCGACGATTTTCCGGGCTTTCGTCCGTAACTCGTTGCGCGGACAAATGAAAGACGTGATAGTCACCACTCCCGCCTGCACAAACAGCTTGGCCACCTCAGCAATACGACGTATGTTTTCCAGCCGATCCTCGTCTGAAAAACCAAGGTTATTGTTCAGGCCGGTCCGGATGTTGTCCCCGTCTAGCACCTGAGTGAATACTCCATGCTCNTGCAGCCGATGCTCGAGTGCGATCGCTAGTGTACTTTTCCCACTCCCGGACAAACCGTACAACCATACAACCAAGCCACGCTGTTTGAGCATCGCCTCCTTGGGTTCGCGACCCAGCAACTGGCCAAAAGTAGGGTGGATATTTTCCGATATCGACATCAGATTGTGAAATCCGCATTCGTACCATCGTGTAAACCGCACTCNCGTTTTAACCCAAAAAAGCGAGTCTCCTCCTCGCTCATCCCATCCTCCAATTTGCGCGTGGTGTGTGTATCACCGATGGATATGTATCCCCGCTCCCAAAGCGGATGATAGGGAAGATCGTTAACCTTTAGATAGTCGTGAACAGTCTTGTCCGTCCAGTCGATGATCGGATGGATCTTCACCCTGCCCTTGACTAATCCGAGCACGGAAAGATTTTCGCGGGANGANCTTTGCTGTCGGCGAAGACCGGCAAGCCAAGCGGTNGCACCCAATTCATCTAATGCTCGGTTCATCGGTTCGACCTTGTTCTCCTGATTATACGCCTCAATACCCTCAACCCCTCTCTCCCAACGCTTGCCGTCAATCGCTTCCTGCCAAGCCGGACTGCGCCTCGATCGATAAACATTCAGGTTCAAATCAAGCCGATTGACCAATAATTCGGCAAACTCATAGGTTTCAGGAAACATATAACCGGTATCAACAAAGATCACAGGGATGTCAGGACGCGCTTGTGTCGCCATGTGGAGCATGACCGCCGCCTGAGCTCCGAAACTAGATGACAAAACCAGCCCAGAGCCAAATTCGGCAGATGCCCAAGCCAATCGCTCAGGAGCAGTTATTCGCTCCAAACGAGCATTGGCTTCANGCAGATCAAAGGTTAAATCGGTCACAGAATAGCTATTCTAAAAGGTNCNCTNAAAATAAAGTACCTAATCNCAATAGGTTTGATAGAGTTTANGCTGTTTTACTCTTAAGTCAATTTTTTTTGTGTTTTTTAAAAGAAAACCTGATGCTTTGGTCAATAAGTTTGCACCATTTTAGCAGTTTTAATGCCTGAAATGATCATTTCAACCGTGCGTTCGACTGATCCCATGTTGGTTTGAACCACTTTCCGTGCTGCTTGACCAAGCTCTCTACNCCTGTTCTCGTCACGGAGCAAGCTGTCGATAATTGATTCGAGTTCGGATTCGTCAGCCACCTGCAGCGCAGCGTTGTTAGCGAGAAACTTGGTCGTGATATCTGCAAAATTATCCATATTTGGACCGAACACAATTGGCTTGGCCAAACCCGCAGGTTCGATTGGATTTTGCCCGCCCTTTGCCGTCATGCTTTTGCCGATGAACACAACAGTTGCCTGTTGATAAAAATATTTTAGTTCACCGGTTGTGTTGACCAGTAAGCAGTCAAGGCTTCCCGGATTGACCGGTGACGTATTGCCACCTACTTCGTTCCGATAAACAAATCTCATGTTCAACTGCGACAAGATTTCGCCCACTTCACGGCCACGTTCGGTATGNCGTGGCACGAGAATTAGAAACAGGTTGGGATGTTGCTCCTTTAGCCGCTTGACCANGCGCGCAAGTATTTCTTCCTCTCCCTTATGTGTGCTACCNCCAACGATCACAGGCGCACCTTGAGTGACACCCAAAGTTTGCAGAAGGCCAGGAACGTCCAAAAGTAGTTCGCGATCCATGGCGACACCGTCAAACTTACAGCTGCCAAAGACATGGACTGCGCCACTCGCGCAACCGAGTTCGACCAAGCGCTGTGCGTCGGTTTCGCTTTGAGCCCCCACCCCATCGAAACCAGCAAAAAAATCTCGGAACAGGAAAGTAAACCGGCTGTACCGACTATATGATTTTTTTGAAATGCGAGCGTTCACTAGAAAATGCGGGATACCCCTGCCTTGAAGACCCCAGAGGAAGTTCGGCCAAATCTCGGCCTCAACAAGAACCACAGCCTTGGGTCGGATGGTGGCTAGGGCACGCCGAACAAAGGCCCGACGGTCGATTGGGTAGTAAATCCTGCCTACATCAGAGGGTAGTTTTTTTCGCAATTCACTCATCGCCGTAGTAGTCGTGGTGGAGACCACGAACTTTAGGTTAGGGAGTCGCGGCTGTAGCACTTTGATTAACTGCACACATATATTCGCCTCGCCAACGCTGACTGCGTGTAACCAAATGACGTCGCGGTTGCTGATGGCTTGTTTAAATTTAGTGGAGTAACGACCTAGCCGCTCACCAAATCCTTTTCGCCAGCCTCCGCGACGCCTCATACGCAAAAAATAGTATGGGACAGAAAATATAAATAAGACCTCAAATAGTATATTGTAAATAATTCGCACCCTGTAATTTACGTTNTTTTGGCTTCCCCTTNGAAACCAATTCGCCGGTCAACCTGCCAACAGCTCAAAAAAAATGCAATTTNTGAAACTATTTTTTAGTTTTATCGTATTTATTTGTGCTAAATCGGAGCCAAATGTTGGCATATACTAAAGTTGAGATTGCTCGCAGGTCCGGCTTCTCATAGTTTCTCCCGGCTTATTTGTTCATGAAAAACATAATCATCGTAATACTCGTTCTAGCGGTGGGGTATTTTGGCTACACCTCGTTTGTAGAAAACCAANAGGAAAAGAACTCAAATTTAACCAAGTTAAAAAAACGCGAAACCACACATACTATTGAAACTAGGGACATTAATTTCTCCGTTACAGTAGCAGGAGAAATAAGCCCCGCTGAAAAAGTAAGTGTGAGGCCTGAGGTGCATGGAAAGATTGCTGAACTGCCCGTTGATATTTCAGACCGTGTTGGCAAAGGTGAACTCTTGTTTAGATTAGACGACAAGGATCTTAAAATTGAAATTGATACACGTAAAAAACAAATAGACAGTGCCAATTTACAACTTGAACAAGCCAAAGGTGAATTTGAAAGATCGAAAAAACTCTATGAAGACAATTTGATATCTGAAGAAGCTTTCCAGAGTATCAAAACAAAATATGAAGTGGCTCAAATCTCACGTGACCGAGCACAGAATGACTTCGATCTTTCAGAAGAAAANCTTTCAANGACAAGTGTTTTGGCGCCCTTTGANTGCACGGTGCTATCCCGACCGGTNTCGATTGGCCAAGCGGTTTCGGGAACCGGTGGCCAATCCAGCGGCACTGAGGTAATGGAGATTGCGGATTTGAAAAATCTAATCATTTTATCGCATGTCAATCAGGCTGATGTCTCGCGTATGGGAAAAAACCAACAGGTACAGATAGAAATTGAAGCTGTAGCTGACCTAGTTGTAGACGGTATTGTAGAAAGAATAGCACCTCAGGCAACGATCCGGAGTGGCATCAAAGGTTTTTCCACTCGAATCAAATTGCTCAATACAGATGAATCAATAATTCCTGGCATGACTGCAACCATTAATATTCCGGTCGCCAATTCTAAAGATGTCTTGGCAACGAAGTTGGCTTCGATTTTCACTGAAAGAAATGAAACCGAACAACGGACCGAAACCTACGCTTACGTCAAGAAAGGTGAACAGTACGTCAAACAAATGGTAGAAGTCGGCGTTAATGACCTTGATTATGTTCAAGTATCTAAAGGATTAAATGTGGGTGACGTAGTCGCCCTAGAGAAACCGGATGATGAATTAATCGGTGAAACCATCACATTGACCGGTGAAACCAAGGCGAAGGAGGAGAAAGAAGTTGATCCCATGGTAGCCAAATATGACACCGATGGCGACGGCAAGATGAGCCGAGATGAATGGAGAGCTGCATTTTCAAAAATGACTGACGAAGAAAGATCGGAAGCAATGAATAAAATGCGTGAGCGTTTTGGTGGTGGCCGTAGACCAGGTGGGAGNAGAGGNGGTCCGGGTGGTGGTGGGCGTGGNTCCGGAAGGCCTGGTGGCAGCGGCAAAAAATAATTCTCAATTTGCTACAGTAAATTAAGCAAAACAACAAATGCCGCTCCTAGAACTACGTGATATTCACAAAACCTATCACTTGGGAGGCGAAACCATTCGTGCTCTGGACGGGGTCTCTCTTGATATTGGTTCAGGTGAATTCATCTCCATAATAGGCCCATCCGGAAGTGGGAAATCCACATTAATGCACATCTTGGGATGCCTGGACACACCGACCTCTGGGACCATCAACCTAGATGGCATGATGATTCATGATGCTTCTCCACGCCAATTGGCAGTCATTAGAAACAAGAAAATTGGTTTTGTTTTTCAGTTTTTCAACCTACTCCCCAAACTAACCGTTAGGCAAAATGTAGAACTGCCTATGATTTACAGTGGGCTCAGCAGTAAAGAACGNCGAGAGAGGGCCATGGATTCATTGAAATCTGTTAACATGGAGGATCGAAGCAAGCACAGGCCTTCTCAGTTGTCAGGAGGACAGCAACAACGTGCAGCAATCGCACGAGCCTTGGTCAATGATCCCCGCATCATCTTTGCCGACGAACCAACCGGAAATCTTGACTCAAACACAGGCGAATTAATCCTTGGGATGTTTGACAAACTGCACAAAGATGGCCGAACTGTCATGCTAGTGACTCATGATCCAGAAATTGCTTCAGTTACACCGCGTCGGATAGAAATTCGAGACGGAAAAATCGCAAACGAAATTGATCCTAAATTGGGTGGTGATGTTCCTAAATTCAAAGAGATTAAAGCGAACCAATCCCATTAAAAAACGGGATATTAATAAATGAATTTAGGTTCAATCATCGAAAGTGGGGTCAAGGAAATTTGGGCACACTGGTTTCGTTCTTTGCTGACAATGTTTGGAATCATACTTGGTGTGGCCAGCCTGGTTACCATGTCTGCGTTTGTTAAGGGAAAAGAAAATCTATTGAGGGATTCTCTAGCTGAATCCGGAGGACTGGAACGGATCATCGTGGATGACAACGATGATCTACCTGATTACCAAAAACATCTTGAAGACGAAGCAAACGGAGTAACTTTAAAAGATGTTTACGCCTTACAAAAAAATGCGCCGCTAGTTTATAACGTAACTCCCGTGATTGAAAAGAGAAGCTTCCGGGGGTCACTTCAAATCAGCAGAAAAAATAAAAGGGCACGCTATGCAACTGTAAAAGGCACATGGCCGAGCTTGATGGATATTGAAGAACACGAACTAAAACACGGGCGATCGTTCTCAGATATGGACGATCACCTAGCAAACACGGTCTGCATCATAGGTACTCAGATACGAAATGAACTATTTGGAGAATTCGATAATCAGGGTAATGAAATTATTCCAATCGGCGAAAAAATTATGATCAATTATATTCCTTTTAAAATCATAGGAATGTTCAAGGAATATATGAGCGAGGAAGATCGGATAAAGAAGGAGGAAGCTATAGCTGCCGGACAAACAGCAGAAAAGCGTGATTTTAGGACAGCATTTAGATCTGGCGACCGAAATTCTGGCAGAGCTATGATTGTTTATTTAAGAAAAAACTCAACCATTATGGTTCCGCTGAACACACTAGTTTCTAAACTTGATTCATCTTACGATAGAGGCAGCAATATGGATAGATCCTTATCCAAAGTCGCGATGAAAATCTATGATGTTTCAACACTAGAAAAATCGCTGCAACAAGTCCGTAATGTATTGATGCAAACTCACAAAGGGCTTGAAGACTTTGANTTTGAAACTCAGGAAGGTTTTGCCGGTGACATTGCCTTATCGATCCAAAATGAGCGTATTAGTGGAATGTTCATTGCAGGCATCTGCCTGCTTGTAGGTGGTATCGGTATAATAAACATCATGCTTTCTAGTATATCCGAACGCGTCCGTGAGATTGGGATTCGAAAATCTATAGGGGCTACAAATATGGATGTTTTCCTTCAAATAGTGACCGAAAGTATCGTCATAGCCATGGCGGGAGGAATTGTGGGTTTGATTGTTTCCCCAATCTTGGTCAATACATTAGCCGGCTTTGCNGATGATACCACGCCACCTGTAATGACTGCCTTTGCAATGGCAATTGCATTTGGATTCAGTGTTATAACCGGTAGTATTGCCGGCCTTTTCCCAGCAATCAAGGCAGCGAAGCTAGATCCTATCCAAGCATTAAGATATGATTGATCAACAAAGNCGATGATCCTGTTTAATACAATTGTGATAGGACTAAGGGAAANCGCATCCCACTGGTTCCGATCTACATTGACAATTCTTGGAGTAGTCCTTGGCATAGTGAGTCTTGTCACTATGTCTGCAATTGTAAAAGGGATGGAAAATGCCATGAANGATCAAATGGTCGTTTATGGGGGCGCGGATAANATTAACATAGATGAGGACGACCCGCCATCCTATCAGGAACATAAACAGGATTACTCACCTGGCATCACTGTTCAGGATGCATTTGCTCTAAAGAAAAATGCAACACTGCTACAATGCATTTCCCCGGAGATGAAGTGGTCCTATGGACGCGCAGGCTACAAAAATAAACGAACTTATCTTTCATCATTTGTTGGTGTTTGGCCAGACATCATGGAAATGGAAGGCTATGAAATTGAATTCGGTCGTTTTTTTAGTTCCTATGAGGATCACATAGCNGAGAATGTATGTGTGATTGGGGCAGATATTCGGGACAGTCTTTTTGGCTCAACTAATCCCGATGGTTCTCCACTGAATCCAGTAGGAAAAAAAATTAATATTAATTATGTGCCGTTTCAGATAGTAGGTATGTACAAAAAACTGGAAAATAAAGCCGAACAAAGAAGACGGGAATACCAATTACGGCAGCAACAATCGCGAAGNGGCCCTGCTCGCGGCGGATCGTTTGGCCGTTCTTCAAGATATGACCCTTATTGGCGAAAAAATAACGTAGCCCATATTCCGTTAAATACAATGTGGATGAAGTTTCGCATGGCTACCTCCAGTGCTTCGGGTTCAATTAAAGACAGATTTTCGACAAGNCAATCTACAGAACCTGAAGTTTTTGCCCCTGATCCAAAACTGAGTGATTTCGATGTTAAGGCAATAAATGTAGATGTCTTAGACAAAGCCATGGGACAAATTCGAAATGTGATGACCCGATCTCACAATGGCATTGAAGATTTTTCCTTCCGGACACAGGAAAGTGTTTTGACCAATATCAACAAACGCTTGAACAGCGCTCAAATGATCAGGGGCATTATTGCTGCATTAAGCCTCATAGTAGGCGGAATAGGCATCATGAACATTATGCTTGCGAGCATTAATGAACGCATTCGTGAAATCGGTACTTTTAAAGCTATGGGCGCGACCGGATTTATCGTGTTTCTTCAGATTATTATGGAAAGTCTCTCGCTGGCGCTTCTTGGTGGTTTATTTGGAATCCCAGCTTCATACGGTTCGGTCTGGCTGCTTACTCAACTTGTTCCGACAGAGAACACCCCTCAAATAACGGCCGAAGTTCTGGCAATAGGCGTCGCTTTCAGCGCTTGTGTTGGNNTCATTGCAGGACTTTTCCCAGCTATTAAGGCTTCAAGGCTCGATCCCATAGAGGCACTTCGTTACGAATAGGAATCATTTCTCAGAAATGGTCATAGCGAGATCGTCTNTTTTAGATGTTTCTCTNTAGCTAATGTAGCCATTAATGAAACTCTTTAGCATTTATATTCTTTGCCTTCAGGAAGTTTATACCCACTGGTTTCGGTCGATTCTAACCATGCTTGGCGTCATTTTAGGTGTAGCCAGTGTGGTAACAATGTCCGCTATCGTGAAAGGGCTCGATAAAGGCATGCGGGATAACATTATTATTTATGGAGGNTTAAATAAAGTACTCATCCNANATAGCGACCCGCCAAACTATCAAGATCATATTGCCAATACNTCGCCTGGTAAAACCTTGAATGATGTTTATGCNATCAAACAAGGGGCTACACTTCTATCCCATGTTTCTCCAGAGATGGGACATCGTGCCCGNATTACCCATCAACGACGAAGCTGNTATCCATCAGAATTCATCGGTGCCTGGCCTGCCGTATTGGAAATGAATCAACATACTATTCAGTATGGACGTTTTTTTAACGAAATAGATGATCAAACAGCAAAAGCCGTTTGTGTAATTGGTGCACATATTCGCAATCGACTTTTTGGTGATTCCGAATCAACCGGCCGCGAGGTCAATCCAGTTGGCAAAATTATCCATATCAATCGACAACCGTTCACTGTAATTGGAATGTTTACTGAATATATGACTGATGCCCAACGGAAAAGAAGAGAACTAGAGAGTCAAAAACGTAAAGAGCAAACTGGACCCAAGCGCCAAACTGGATATGGATATCGTCGAGACGGTTTTTATCACAAGAATAATGTAGTTTATATCCCAATCAATACCATGTGGATGAGATTCAAAGTCTCAAGTGGAATCGATGATACCCCGGAACCCAACCTGACTGATATTGATATCAAAGTGGCTGACTTAAAACATATGGAAAAGGCCCTGGATCAGGTACGCAATATCCTTCTACACACCCATAATGGGGTTGAGGATTTTGAATTTTCCACTTACGCCAGTCGCATTAATAGTGCTGAAAAACGTATTAAAGATGCAAATGTGATTGGACTCATTATCTCCGCATTGAGTCTTTTCGTTGGTGGGGTTGGGATAATGAATATCATGCTTGCAAGTATCAACGAACGAATTCGTGAAATTGGCATCTTCAAAGCACTAGGTGCCACTAACTTTTCTGTTTTTGTTCAAATTATGATGGAAAGCGCCACTCTTGCCATCATGGGCGGACTGGCAGGGCTACCCGCTTCGTTCGGATCGATTTGGCTGCTGACTAAATTGATTCCTCAGCAGAACGCNCCCATCATCACGCCGGAAGCACTACTAATAGGACTCACCTTCAGCATCTTAACCGGTATCNTTGCTGGCTTATTCCCAGCTTANAAAGCATCTCGACTAAATCCCATTCAATCGCTCCGTTACGAGTAAGCGCCATTTCTTGGNCCCTATGCTGCGANAGCATACTAAATATAATCCTATTTTAGCTTGTATATACTCNTTGGCATATTTTCCTCAATTNATCTCATTTACAGCNGAATGTTCTGTCNTTNTGTTGGNAANCATAATCCTNATTTTTACTGTAATATTCGTAATCTAAAGCNTTAAATTNAANGTAAGGTTCAGTTTTNATTTAGNTCAGCACTAAGTCAAACAGCTACANATAATGAATAATTATCGAGATCAGAATTCCCCATGCAAGCAGCCGACTGAACAAGTAGCCTTGTGAAATGACTGATGAAATTCCATCATTCGCCGAACGGTGAGCGACGACACCCAAATCCATCCAACCATCCAGCTGGTCCAACTCCAGCGGCTTTATCAAGTCAGCAAAATCATCCACTCGGCCCTAGACCAACAGGAAGCGCTTGGGCTGATCGTACGTGAAGCGGTNGGCCTTGTCGGTGCCACCAGCGGATCGGTCGTGCTTATCAATCCCACTAACAAATTGCTTGAGATTCAGGCAGCACATGGGCTATCCACCAGTTCTTCACAGTTCAAGCTGTGCGTCGGCGAAGGCATCACCGGCTGGGTTGCCCAACAGGGAAAACCAGCCCTCGTATCGGATGTTCGAGTGGATGAACGCTATGTCCAGATTCACGATCACACACGCTCCGAACTTGCTGTGCCGCTAGAGGTCAACGGCTCCATTCTCGGTGTGATCAATGTCGATTCCGACCAACTCAACGCCTTTTCCGAGATCGATCTGTCGTTACTGAGCGAGTTAGCCAGCCAAGCAGCCAACGTCATGCGCAATGCTTTTCTCTACGAACGTTCACGTATCCGTGCCAACTTATTCGAGTCACTCCTAACCGTAGGCCAGGCGATCAATTCCGCTGTGGATCTCGACGATGCCCTCTCCTCGATCGCACGCGAGGCATGCAATCTGATGAGCGCCAGAACTAGTGCTCTGCAATTACTCGATGAGAGTAGTGATCGGCTAACACTTGTCGCCTCACATGGTGCTGGAGAGGCATACCTAAACAAACCAGATGTCATCGTGTCTGACAGCTTCCTC
>PBKH01000044.1 GCA_002721375.1 Verrucomicrobiales bacterium | reverse complement strand
TCGGCGGATGCGACTCCCTGTGACGGGACCGGTTCCTGTTAATTCGCAAACTCTGGACATTTTATGCCTCCCCTCCTCAAAAGGGGCCGAGAAAACTAATGGAAAAAGCAGCCCTGACAAGCTCTTTTTTCGATTTTATTGGCAAACTTATGGGTAGATTTTTGTATTAAATAATGATATTTTAAGCTCTTCTGTAATCAATATTGCCTATGAAAATGGATTGCCCAAATTGCGATCAGCATCTGGATATCCCGCATGAGTTGGCGGGTCAAACGATCGACTGCCCCGCTTGTGGTGAAAATTTTGCCGTTGAAAACGCCGCATCTGAAGCACCGGAATCGGGCCAATCGAAGTTAAAATTCGCCCAATCTCCAAAAAAACCGGGCCTTTCGAAAAAACAGATTTCCCAACAGCAGTCCCGACAAGCTGGCCCATCGGAGGACGTCCTCCGGGGTCTGAGCGAGGACATCAGCAAAGGCTCCCCGACCGCCATGCACCTCGCCAGCCAGTTGGGCGGCACCAGCACCCCGTTGAGGGAGACCGCCGCCAGCTCGTTTTCCGGCCCAGTGACAAAGGTACTGATCGGTGTGGGGATTGCGTTGTTCATCCTGTTTCGCATGGGGGGCGGCGCGGGAGGGTGCATGATGGGGAGTACCGCGAAAATGCAAAATGAACTCAAGTCCATTGAGTCTGAGATGGTCGATAGTATTAATGATTCCGAGACTCTGGAGGAAAAAGGTGAAGTTGTGGCCAAGGCGGTCACCAAGCTCAAAAAACTCAACATCACCAAGTTGGATGACGAGTATCAGACTGCGATCAAGGACTATATCGCTGCGCTGCAAAAATGGAGCGTCGCGCTCAAGCGGGGTGATTTCGTTAAATCGGATCAGTACGATGACGAACGACTGGACGCTACATTCCGACTCAACGAGATCATGAAAAGAAAAGGGAGATACAATTAAGGGGCGGGAGCCGTCCCCGGGTCGTGACGCCGCCTCGCTTTTGGGTCATCCTCCCCGTACATGATTCTTCGACTGCTGACTGGCATGGGGCTTTTGTCGCTTGGCCAAGCGCTTGGCCAAGCGGAGCCGGCGGACGACTTGCGCGTGCTGGAGGGCGACCAACGGCAGGTTCTCTGGAACGTCCTCATCAATCAAAGTCGCCAACTGGATCAACAACGGGCCAAGCGCCTGGCTAGGGCGCTCGAGTCTCCGGACGCCCTTGAACAGCACTTGGCCAAGCTCCGGGAAAACTACCGGGGCGCCCTCGGCCGGTTCCCTGAGAAAACACCGCTCAGCGCCCAAGTCACCGGGCGGTTGGACGGCGGCAGTTACCGTGTGGAAAAGGTGCTGTTCGAGAGCCTGCCCAATCACCATGTCACCGCGTTGCTGTATCTGCCGGAGAAGGGCAGTGGCCCCTGGCCCGGTGTATTGTTCGCATGCGGCCACTCCGCCAATGGCAAGGCGCACACGGCATACCAGACCGCCTGCGCGTTGATGGCACAAAACGGCTTTGTTGTGCTGAGCTACGATCCGATCTCGCAGGGCGAGCGCACACAGCAACCGAAGGCGCGCCGGTATGGCACGACCACACACACGCTGCTCAACCACGGCTCGCGACTGGTTGGCCGCAGTGTTGTCTGGTACTCGGCATGGGACGGCGTGCGCGCGATCGATTATCTGCTTTCCCGCCCCGAGGTCGACCGCTCGCGGCCGATCGGCATGACCGGCACCAGCGGTGGCGGCACGCAGACCACATTCCTCATGGCGCTCGATGACCGCATCGGCCCGGCGGCACCGTCGTGCTACACCATGCAGCGCACCGATAAGTTCACCGGCAAAAGTGGGCCGTCCGACGGCTGCCAACACCTCGCCTGCGAGGGGCTGCACGGCATCGATCACATTGACTACACGCTGATGCGGTTTCCCCGCCCGACCCAGATTCTCGCGGCGACCGAGGATTTTTTTGAGATCGATTCCACCCGCGAAACGGTGCGTGATGCCCGGGTCGTTTTCTCCACGCTTGGTCGGGCTGAACGCTTTGGCTACCACGAGGCCGAGGCGAAACACGGCATGCACGTTGGCCACCGGCAGGAAGCCACACGTTGGATGTTGCAGTGGCTTTACGGCGAGCCGTTTTCCGTGATCGAGCCGGCGGACATCCGACTGTTCAGCGATGCGGAATTGCAGGTGACGCAAAGTGGGCAGGTGTACCGGGAGTTTGAAAACGAGGAGGACATCGCGGCGATAAACCTGCGGCTGGCCAAGCGGCTGGAAGCCAAGCGCAAGCAGTTTTGGAAGGGCGACAAAGCAATGGCTCTGGCCAAGGTGCGGGAGTTAATCGGCCTGCCGGAGACACGGCCCAAGGCCACAGTCCGGCGCAAAGGCCGGTTCCAAAACGACTGGGCGCAGGTGGACAAATTTGTGTTTCAACAACCGGACGGGATGCCGGTTCCGGCGTTGCTTTTCCGTCCACCGAATCACGGCAACAGGCGGCTGGACGCCGTCATCATCGCTGATGGTCGCGGCATGAAACGGGTGGCGGAGTCGACGCTCGTCCACGAGTTTTTGAATGAAAAAACGGCGGTGTTCACCGTGGACCTGCGAGGGTTCGGTGAGACACTCGACGCCGGCAGCAACGCAAAGTATCAAAGTCACTCACACCGCACGGCCAACGTGGGCACGCACATTGGGCGTCCGCTGTTGGGCCAACGCGTGGGAGACCTTTTGTCGGTGGTCGATTTTTTGGAGGACGTCGGCAGTGACCGCGTGGGGGACATCAGGCTGGCTGGCATCCACGCGGCCACCCCTGCGGCGCTGCACGCTGCTGCCCTTGACGATCGGGTTCAGCGGACCATCCTGCAGCAATCGCCGGTGAACAGTTGGGTGGACGATGTGGTGGCCAAGCCGCTTCGCAGTGACATGGTCGACCATGTCGTCCCCGGCGCCCTCCGCTGGTACGACCTCAGCGATTTAGAGTTCACCCTCAAGGATCGTCTTTGGAAGTAGCCGATTTGGGGTTGCTTGGCGGCGGGTGGGAGGTAGCCTCGCCGGGACCCGTTAACGAATGAAGCGCTCGGTTCTCACAACTTGCCTGCTGGTCTCGACGCTGATGCTGCATGTCAGCGCCCGCGCCGATGCCGCTCTTGGCCAAGCGAACGCCCCGGTGCAGTCGCACTGGTCATTCCAGAAACCAAGCGAGCCGGCTGTGCCAGATGTGCGCGACGGCGCTTGGCCAAGGTCTGAGGTGGATCGTTTTTTGCTGGCGAAACTGGCGGCGGCCGGGTTGGCGCCGCTTGGCCAAGCGGACAAACGCACGCTGATACGCCGCGCGACTTACGACCTCACCGGCCTGCCGCCCACCCCGGCTGAGGTGGACGCATTTCTCGACGACCCTTCCCCTCGGGCGTTTGCGCACGTGGTCGAACGATTGTTGGCCTCGGAGCGTTACGGCGAACGCTGGGGGCGGCACTGGCTGGACGTCGTCCGGTATGCGGACACCGCCGGCGAAAACACCGACATGCCAGTGGCCGATGCGTGGCGTTTTCGCAACTACGTCATCCGTGCCTTCAATGAGGACAAGCCGTTCGACCGGTTTATCCGCGAGCAGTTGGCCGGGGATATTTTGGCAAAGGCTGATCCGAATATTTCACCGGAACAGTACAGCGAGCTGATCACCGCTACCGGTTACCTCGCGATCTCACGGCGGCACGGGCACGACGCGAAAAAGGATCACTACCTCACCATCGAGGATACGATCGACACGCTGGGCAAGTCGTTCCTCGGCCTGACGATTGCCTGTGCCCGCTGCCATGATCACAAGTACGATCCCATCTCGGCGCGGGACTATTATGGCCTGTACGGCATCTTCGCGAGCACGGTGTATTCCTTCCCCGGCTCGGAGGGCAACAAGCCCATCACCGACCTGATGCCGCTGAAGAATTCGGCGGAATTAAACGCGCGTGTGGCTGAGTGGAACAAACGAAAAACCGAGCTGGAACAAAAAGTGGCCCAATCCAAAAAGGCGCTTACCGATGCTTCCGCGAAGTTTTCCAAACTGGACAGTCAGCCGGCCACGCAGCTTGCCAAGGGACAGATAAATGTTCGAGAGGAACAGTCGTTTTTCATTGACGAACTGACCGTGCGCCGGGGCGACATGATCCAGCTTATTGTTGACCCGAACGGCAATTACGGGGCGGACACGACGATCGTTGAGTGGGCGTTGACCGAGATTGGTGGCGAGGAGCATAACTGGAATGTGACTCATGATGTCATCGATGATTTTCTCGCCGGCAATCCGCACGCGGACCGGCTTGGTAATCCGCGAACGTGGGCATTCCTCGACGCACGCCAGCCGGGCAAACTGCTCACCGTGTCGGTGAAGGATAACGAAAACCGGGCCGGCAACCACGTCTGGCGTATCGACCCGTTGCCGTCTGTTTTTGTCAACGTAAACGACACGCCGATCGCGGCGTGGACCACGCTGCCGCCGAGGACCTTTTTTGTTCATCCGGCGGCGGATGGCCCGGTGGGGGTTGGCTGGACGAGCCCGATCGAAGGTCGCGTTCGCATCCGTGGCCTCGTGAAGGATGGCCATCCGTTCGGCAACGGTGTTGGATGGAAACTGGTTCACAAGAGGGGCGATTTTCTTCCGGTCATCGCCACTCCGCAGTTGGCGCTGGCCGCGCTGCAGGCTGCGGAAAACGAGCTGGTCGATTGGCTTACGAAGGAAGTTAAAATCGAACACGCCTACGGGGCGGCCGAGGGAAAAATGGTCGACGAAAAACTGCACCGCCGAGGCGACCCGACCGACGTGGCCGAGGCGGTTGCGCGGAAAAACATCGACCTGCTTGGTGGTCAAAAAGTCACCGAGGGCAGCGGCCGGCTGCAGTTGGCGGAGTGGATTGGCCACCGGGACAACCCGCTGACCGCGCGCGTGATCGTCAATCGCGTCTGGCTCAATCACTTTGGTCGAGGCCTCGTGACCACGCCCAATGACTTTGGCACGCAGGGCCAGACGCCCACGCACCCGGAGCTACTCGATTGGCTGGCGCGGCGCTTCCTCCAGAACGGCTGGTCGATCAAGCAACTGCACCGGCTCATCATGAATACGGCCGCCTATCAGCTTGAGGCCGGCGGCGGGCCGGAGCAAAAACTGTACGGCTCGTTTCAGCCTCGCCGGCTCAGTGCCGAGGAGCTGCGGGACACGCTGCTGTCCCTTGGCCAAGTGCTCGATTACTCGACCCCGGCCGGGCATCCGTTCCCCGCCACCCGCAACTACACGCAGCACAATCCCTTCCGGGCGAACTACGATCACAACCACCGCAGTGTGTTCCTGATGACCCAGCGCATCCAGCGTCGACCGTTGATGGCGTTGTTCGACGGGGCCGATGCCAATGCCAGCACCGGGCAGCGCCGGCTGAGCAACGTGCCGACGCAGGCGCTTTACTTTTTGAACAACGACTTTTTGCACCAGCAGGCTGCCGCCTTGGCCAAGCGCTTGGCCAAGCGCACGGCGGAACCCTCCGGGCGCATCCGCGAGGCGCACCAGCTTGCACTTGGCCGGCCGGCCACCGGGGAGGAGGTCGCACAGGCCCGTGAATTCATCACCGCCTACACTACTGCCGCAGATGAGGCTCGGGCATGGGACGCGTGGTGTCGTGTCCTGCTGGGCAGCAACGAGTTTTTGTACGTGAACTGACATGGAACCATTCCGCCACAACCCAAGCAGACGTCATTTCCTGCGATCGATGGTTGCCGGCTCGGTGATGATGCCGGCGCTGGTTTCCGATATGATGGGGGCGGAGCAGGCTAACCAGTATGCGCCTCGGAAGACTCATTTTTCTCCGAAGGCCAGGCGCGTCATTTTCATCAACCTGAGCGGCGGCGTGTCGCATCTCGACACGTTCGACCACAAGCCGCAGCTCTACCGCGAACACGGCAAGGAGATCTCCAAGGGGGATCATCCCGAAATCCAAAACCGGCCTGGCTACGAGCGGATTTTTCTCAAGACACCCCAGTGGCAGTTCAAGCGGTACGGCCAATGCGGCAAGGATGTCAGCTCGCTTTTCCCGGAGGTGGCCCGATGCGTGGATGACATCTCGTTCATCAACAGCATGCACACCAGCCACTCGAACCACTACAACGCCACGCTCGGCATGCACACCGGCTCGTTCACCGTGACGCGCCCGAGCATCGGCGCCTGGGTGAGCTACGGGCTGGGGACGGAAAACCAGAACCTGCCGTCGTTCATCGTGATCGCCCCGCACTCGCCCTACGCCGGGGGACAGGTCTGGGGCTCGGACTTTTTGCCGGGAGCACATCAGGGTACGCGCGTTGTACCGGGCAGCAACCCGGTGCCCAACATCACGCCGCGCGTGTCGGGCAAACTGCAGGAGCTGGAGTTGGCGGCACTGCGCTGGCGCAACCAGCAGCATCTGGCCAGGCAGCCGGCCAACCCGGAACTGGTGGCGCGAATGCGGGCGTTTGAAACCGCGTTTGGGATGCAAATGGCCGTGCCGGAGGCGTTTGATTTTACGCGGGAAACGGATGCCACGCACGAACTGTACGGCTTGAAACCTGGCCAGAATGATGGCTTTGGCTGGCAGTGCCTTGCGGCGCGGCGCCTGGCCGAGCGCGGGGTTCGATTCATCGAATTGATCCACACCGGCTCCTCCGGCAATTGGGATTCGCACGGGGACATGATGGATCACGAGCGCCTGGCCAAGCAGGTCGACCGGCCGATCTACGGTTTGCTGACCGACCTCAAGCAACGCGGCCTGCTCGACGACACGCTGGTCGTCTGGACGACGGAGTTTGGCCGGACGCCGTTCAACAGCTCAGCCGACCACAAGGGGCGCGAGCACCACAACTGGGCGTTCACGACCTTCCTCGCCGGGGCCGGAGTGAGAGCCGGTCACACGCACGGGGCCACCGACGAGATCGGCCTCAAGTCCGTGGTCGATCCGGTTCACACCCACGACTTTCACGCTACCATCCTGCACCTGCTCGGCCTGAACCACGAGCGGCTCACCTACTTTCACGACGGCCGCGACTTTCGACTGACCGACGTTTCCGGCCAGATCGTCACCGGCGTTTTAGCCTGATAAAAAATCGGTAACATGCCTAAGGTCGTCGTCACTGATTACACTTTCCCGAATCTCGACATTGAGAAACAGGTTCTGGTGCCGGGCGGTTGTGAACTAGCCGAGCACCAGTGCCGTACACCGGAGGCGTTGATCGAAGTGGTGCGGGATGCTGACCATGTGCTCACCCAGTTCGCGCCCGTGAATGCCAACGTCGTGAACGCGATGGAGCGGGCGAAGGTCATCGTCCGGTACGGCATCGGTTACGACAATGTGGATCTCGCCGCCGCCGCCACCCGGGGCATCCCAGTCTGCAACGTGCCGGAGTTTTGCACGGACGAGGTGGCCGACCACACGCTTGGGCTGATACTGGCCACCACGCGGTGCCTGTTTCAAAATCACCACGCGACCTCGGCAGGGGACTGGGGATTGGCCGTCCCGCTTGGCCAAATGCGGGCGTTGGCACGGCTGACAGTTGGCATCGTCGGCCTTGGCCGGATCGGTCAGGCCGTGGCCAAGCGCTTGGCCGGATTCGGCTGCCGACTGTTGGTCTTTGATCCCGCGATCCCCGCCGATGAAATTGCACAGGCCGGCGCCGAGCCGGCTTCGCTGGATGACCTGCTTGGCAATAGTGACCTTGTTTCCCTCCACTGCCCGTCGAATGAGAAAACACGATGGTTGATCAAAGAGTCGTCGATCGCGAAGATGAAGCCGGGGGCAATCCTGATTAACGTGGGCCGCGGTGATCTCGTGGACCCCGATGCGCTGGTGGCCGCGCTTGGCCAAGGGCGGATCAGTGCCGTTGGGCTGGATGTCTTTTCACCGGAACCGATTCCGGCAGATCACCCCATCCTGCGAATGGAAAACGTCATCGTCGGGTCGCACATTGCGTCTGCGAGTGAACAGGCCGTGGTCACGCTGCGCGAGTCCGCAGCGAAGACTGTCCTCAAGGCCATCAACGGGGAGCCGCTGCCCAACATCGTCAACGGGGTTACGAATGCGTGAGCCGGCATGAGTGATTCCCCAAAAACCGAACCTCAAAAAAACCGCCTTCCGGCGTGGGGCAAGGCGGAACTGCCCGAGCCGAAACCGTTGAGCTGGCGAAACTGGACCGGGTTTGTCGGACCGGGGCTGGTCATGTGTGGGATTCAACTCGCTGGTGGCGAATGGCTCGTCGGCGCGGAGATCACCGCCCGGTATGGCGGGGGACTGATGTGGATCGCCGCAGTCGCCATCATTTGCCAGGTTTTTTACAACATGGAATGCGGGAGGTACGCGCTTTTTTGTGGTGAGCCGGTATTCACTGGGATGATGCGCAGCCGGCCGGGGCCGCGGTTTTGGATGGGAGTGTTTTTGTTGCTGAGCCTCGGCATGTTCATCCCGGCGTTGTCCACGCAGGGCGCGGCGGTGATCGCCTCGATCATCCAGGGGCAGCCGGCCGGCGAAGCGGACCGCACGCTGGTGATCACGCTGGCGTACGTGTTGCTTGGGCTGGTTACGCTTCCCATCCTTCTTGGTGGCAAGATTTTCAACATGATGCAGGTGGTGTTCACCGCCAAGGTGGTCATCGTGCTGGGGTTTTGCCTCATTGTCGGCGTGTTTTTTGTCAGTGCGGATAATTGGGGCAAGGTGTTCGGCGGGTTTTTCAAGGTGGGCAATGTGCCGGTGGTTTTGGCGGAGGACAAAAACAACAACGGCGTGCTTGATGCTGGAGAGGACTTTGACCGCGACGGCAAGCTGGACGTCGTGGAGAAATACAAGCTGAACAAGCGCGGCGCGGTGGTGAAGCCGAAGCCCGAGGATGATAAGGACGGCGACGGCTTCCACGACACGGAAGGCTGGGGATATCACGATGCCGACGGCGACGGCCGGTGGGACGGCGAGAATGTCGCCAACATTTTCACCTTCCGCGGCGAGCACGGGCACTGGCCGATTTTTTTCATGGCCCAAATAGCCCTGCTCGGGGCCTTTGCGGGATACGCTGGCGGGGGTGGGTTGGGCAACGCGACCTACAGCAACTTCGTGCGGGACAAGGGCTGGGGCATGGGCAGCACGGTGGGGGCGATCCCCAGCGCCATCGGTGGTCGCAAAATTACACTCAGCCACATCGGCAAGACGTTTGACGTCAACGATGAGAACGTCAGGCGCTGGAACGGTTGGTGGAGATATATTCGAACAGACCAGTTGTTCATCTGGATGCCGGGTTGCTTCATGGGCATGGCGTTGCCGGCGCTCATCTCGCTGCAGTTCTCACCGCACTCTCCGATGTTCGATGATCCCAACCGGCTTGACTGGGCCCAAGCCATCATCAGCGCTGATGGGATGCGGCATGCGTTCACGCCCGGCACGGGGCTGTCGACTTTCTTCTGGGTGGCCACCCTGCTGGTTGGACTGGTGGTGCTGTTGCCCAGTCAAATGTCCATCGCCGAGGACGTCTGCCGCCGCTGGACGGATATCCTGTGGTCCGGCAGCCAGACCGTGCGCGAAAAAATGCGCCCCGACCAGGTCCGACGAATCTACTACTCCATTCTTGGCATCTACGTCCTGTGGACATTCGTCTGTGCGACGATTTTTCTTTTTTACAGCAAACCCAAAATCATGGTGCTGATTGTCGCCAACCTGAATACCCTTGGCATTGGCTTCACGGCATTTCTCATCCTGCGGATGAACTGCCGGTTGCTGCCCGCGCAGTTGCGCCCCCGCTGGTATCACCGTGCCGGGATGATTGGTTGTGGCGTCTTTTACCTTGGCATGGCGACCGTAGTTTTTTTCCAGACACAAATGCCGCTCATCCGGGAACTCTTTTTCTAGTCACCCAATGCGATCATGAACGATTCACTTTTCAACCTGACAGGAAAGGTGGCAGCCGTGTCCGGCGCGGCCAGCGGCATGGGCCGGGCCATGTCACTGGCCCTCGCAGAAGCCGGGGCGGATGTGGTGTTGATCGACCTCAATGAGGCTGGCGCACGCGAAGTCGCCACTGCGATCGAGGGGATGGGCCGGCGCAGCCTTGCCGCCCGCTGCGACATTTCCAATCCAGACGACATCCGAGCCCTGTTCACCGACATCGACGAGGCATTTGGCCGGATCGACTTTCTTGGCAACGTTGCCGGGGATGCGGTCCGCGAAAAACCGGAGACCATTCGACTCGAGGACATTGAATCCTCCTGGCGGAATCTTGTGCTGGGCCGGTTTTGCTCTTGCCAGGAGGCGGGGCGGCGCATGCTCGCAAAGGGCTGCGGCAGCATCGTCAACATCGGTTCGCTTGCGAGCGTCTCCGCGCTGGGGCGGGGGCACATCGGCTACAGCATGGCCATGGGCGCGGTGGCCCAAATGACCCGTGAGTTGAGCACCGAGTGGGCCCATCGCGGCATCCGGGTCAACGCCATCCTGCCGGCACAGGTTTTGAACGAGGGGCTGCAGCAACGCATCGACGCCGACCCGGGAATTCGCGACCGCTTTCTCGGGGGTATCCCGGCCGGTCGGTTTGGCCACCCGGACGACATCCGCGGCCTGTCGGTTTTTCTCGCGTCCGATGCGTCGTCGTGGATTACTGGCACGCTCATTCCGATGGACGGAGGTAATCTGGCACAGAACGCCGGGGGCTCGCACGGCAGTGAGACCTTTAACGAATAACACGCCCATGGACGTCACGAGGGAATCCGGCCTGATCCTTTATCGCCGAATGCAGCTTATCCGGCAGACGGAACTGGCCCTGGCCAGGGCGCACCAGCGCGGGTTGGTTCACGGTGCCTGCCACACGTACGTCGGTCAGGAGGCCATCGCCGCCGGGGTGTGTCATCACCTGCGCCGGGAGGATGTCGTGTTTAGTACGCACCGCGGCCACGGACATGCCCTGGCCAAGGGCATGGAGCCGGGAGAGTTGATCGCCGAGTTGTTTGGCAAAGAGACCGGATGTTCCGGAGGGCGTGGTGGCAGCATGCACCTGTTCAAGCCGGAGATCGGGATGATGGGTACCAGCGGCATTGTCGGGCCTTGCATTCTTCAGGCCTGCGGAGGGGGATACAGTTTCAAGCTGCTGGACAGTGACAACGTGGCCGTGGCGTTTTTCGGGGATGGAGCCGTGAACAACGGCGCCTTCCATGAGGGACTCAACATGGCCGCCATCTGGAAACTGCCGGTCATGTTCGTCTGCGAGAACAACCAATTCGCCACCGAGGTGCCGTTCGATTATTCCAGCGGCAACCCGCATGTGGCCCAACGTGCGGAGCAGTACGGCATCTGCGGAATTGAAGTCAATGGCAACAACGTCCACGAGATCGAGCAGGCAGCCGGGCGGGCTGTCGAGCAGGCGCGACAGGGGGGCGGCCCGACATTGATTGAGTGCAAAACCTATCGCACCCGGGCGCACGCCGAGGGGATGGCTGACTTTACCTATCGCACTCGCGAGGCGGTGGATCAGTGGAAAGAACGCTGTCCCATCGAGCAGCTTGGCCAAGCGTTGATCAAGGCCGACCAAGCGGAGCCAGGGGATTTGAAAGCCATCGAGGACGAGGTTGCTGAACAGGTCGCGCTTGGCCAAGCGGAGGCCGAGCAGGCCGCCTGGCCGGACTCGGCCACCGCCACGGACCATGTCTTTTCCGGTGCCGGCGCGGCTGTGCCCGATCCGCCAGAGCCGGGTGACAGGGAGACGACATTTGTCGGCGCCACCCTCGAGGCTTTGGCCGTTGAGATGAAACGCAACCCGACCATTTTCGTGATGGGCGAGGGTATCGGCCAGCGGGGTGGCAATTTTGGTACCACGCTTGGCTTGTACGAGGAACACGGTGCAACGCGCCTTTGCGACACCCCGATCTGCGAGCGGGGCTTTGTTGGGCTCGGGTGCGGCGCTGCAATGACCGGTTCACGCCCGGTGATCGATTTCATGTTTGTTGACTTCATCAACGACGCCTTCGGCGAGATCGTCAATCAGGTGGCCAAGATGCAGTACATGAGCAGCGGCCGGTTGAAGATACCGATCCTACTCCGGGGATGCATCGGCGTTGGGCACAGCGCGGCCACGCATCACTCCGGGAATTACGCGTCCATCTACTCACACATCCCGGGTATTCGCGTGTTGTTGCCCTCGACCCCGTACGACGCCAAGGGGTTGTTTCATCATGCGCTGCGTTGCGATGACCCTGTCCTGTTTCTTGAGCATCGCGAACTGATGGCCACCCGGGGCTGCGTTCCCGAAACCGATTACGAGATCCCCTTCGGTCAGGCGCGCGTCGCCCGCGAGGGAACGGACGCTACCGTCGTCGCTCTGTCTCTCATGGTTCACCACACGCTGACAGTGGCCGAAAAACTCGCGGGGGAGGGACACTCGATCGAGGTGATTGATCCCCGGACTGTGTCCCCGCTGGATTTCGACACGATCCTTGGGTCGGTGGCAAGGACCGGCCGGTTGCTCGTCGTGGACGAGACTTTCGGCCCGTGCGGCTTGGCCTCGGAAATTGCCGCGCGAGTGGCCGACGTAGGCTTCGACGAACTCGACGCGCCGGTCAGGCGGCTCAACGGTGCCCACGCGCCCGTCCCCTACAGCCCGACGCTGGAGCAGGCCGTCGTACCCGGTGCGGACACTATTGAGGCCGCGATCCGCGCCCTGCTGGAGGAGTGATCATGGCAACGGAAGTGACAGTACCCCGGTTGGGCTGGTCGATGGAGGAAGGCACATTTCAGGAGTGGCTCAAGGCCGATGGCGAACGGGTCGAGGCCGGGGACATGCTGTTCGTCCTGGAGGGGGACAAGGCCTCGCAGGAAGTTGAATCCTTTGACGCCGGATATCTGCGCCTGCCGCCCGATGCGCCCAAACCCGGGGACGGCGTAGTGGTCGGCCAACGTCTGGCTTTTCTCGCTGATGAAGACAACCTCGAGCCATGGAAGGATGCGCCCCAGCCCGGGGCCGTACCCGGCCGCAAGACCCCGGTTGGCCAAGCGCCCGTCCCGGCCACTGCCCAAACCAAGCCGGTCCGTTCCGGGAATTCCATCTCGCCGAGAGCCCTTCGCCTGGCCACCGAGATGGACGTTGACTGGTGCAATATTGAAGGCACCGGCCGTGGCGGAAGGATTCGCGAGCAGGACATTCGCGCGGCCGCCGCGCTTGGCCAAGCGGCCGCTCCGGCCACATCGTTGACCGGTAAAACCGAGCCACTCTCGGCGACCCGTAAGACCATCGCCTTGCAGATGGTGGCCGGTGCCAACCTGACCGCCCCTGTCACCCTGCATCGCGAAGTGGATGCCACGGCGCTGGTTGCCCTACGACGACAATTCAAACAGGCACGAGACGACAAAAAGACCGCACCCACCTACAACGACATCCTGATTCGTCTGGTCGCGGAGGCACTCAAAAGCCATCCGCAGCTCAACAGCCAGTGGCGCGAAGAGGTGGTTTTCGTGCCGGAGCAGATTCATATCGCCTTCGCGGTGGACACGCCAACGGGGCTGTTGGCGCCGGTTGTTCGCGATGCTGACCGGCTCCCCATCCACCATTTGGCCGACCAAACCAAGGCGCTGGTGCAACAGGCCCGTGCCGGCCGGCTGGATGCCGGGCAGATGCGGGACGGCACGTTCACGGTGTCCAACATGGGCGGCCAGGGCGTGGACTTGTTCACGCCGGTGATCAATCCCCCGCAGTGTGCTGTCCTTGGCGTCGGGTGCATCCGGAAAAAAGTGGTGTGGCTGGGGGAACAAGCCGTGGGCCGGGATCGATTAAACCTGAGCCTGACGTTTGACCACCGGATTGTCGACGGCGCCCCGGCGGCAGGGTTTCTCGGCGATCTTGCCTGGCAAATCGAGCAGTTGCCTGAGTCGTTGACGCACTGAATTCACAAGACGATTTCCATGAAAAAAAGACTCCCCATTCTCACACTGTTGGCGCTCGCCATGGCGCTTGGCCAAGGCGGCACGGCACGGGCAGCCGATTCCGGGCAGGGCCGTTTTGTCGACCTCTCCCTCATCGTCGCCGAGAATTATCCCTGCACATGGGCCACCGGGTTCCCGCGGTTTTACATGAATCGCTACATCCGGATCGGGCCTTCGAGTCCCTACAACAGCGACCTGCTGCAGATCGACGGCAATACCGGCACGCAGATCGATGTGCCGCCCCACTCCATCCCGCGCCCCGGCAGCGGACTGAAGAACGCTGGGCCGCTTGGTCTCGAATACACCGACCGGACCCCGGCCTGGAAATTGGTCGGCGAAGCCTGCGTCATCGACGTGACCGCTCTCCTCGATCAGGCGCCCAACGGCGTCAGTCCACTCGTGAAAAAGGAACACATCATCGCGTGGGAAAAGAAACACCGGCCGCTTGGCCAGGGGGACATCGTGCTGCTGTGGAGCGGGTACAGTGACAAGTATTACAGGCCAATGCCTGAGGGCCGCCGGTTTCTTGCCCTGCCGCTTGAGAAAAAAACCCCGGCCTGGCCGGATCCCGATCCCGAGTGCATGGTCTATATGGCAAAAAAGGGCGTCACCGCAGTGGGATGCGACAGCCCCACGATGGGACCGATGCCCGACCTTGCCGCCGCCGTTCACGACGAGGGCCTGCTGCGGGGGCTGGTCTTCACCGAGGGGGCTACGAATCTCCGGAAGCTCCCACCGACCGGGGCATTTTACTGCATGATGGGGCCGAGGCATTTCGAGGGGCCGTACGGTGAGTGCCGGGCGTTTGCCATCGTGGGTGGGCAGGCCAAAGACCTCATCAAGGCTGCGCGCGAAAAACGGGTGGCCGATCTCTCGGTAGTGATGGCGGCGAACCATCCGCTGACTTGGCCCGGTCGGGGCGTATCCAGACACCGTCACCCCTACACCCGGGCCGATTTTTTTTACGAGCCGGCGCTCGACATCTTTCATCACACTCACCTGATGGACAGTCACGCCGGAACGCATCTCGTCCCGCCGGCTTACGCCCTGCCGGGGCCGGGGTTTAAAAACAAAAAATACTCCCCGGAGGTGCGGCAATGGCTCAAGGAGTACGAGGTCCGGTTCGGAAAACGCGGCACCAGCCGGACGACCGCGGAAAAGGTTCCACTCGATCAGACCTCGGGGAACGCCCGCGTGATTGACGTGCGACCCCTTGTTGGCAGGGCCGAGGGCAGCCAATGGCCTGCCTCGCCGGTGATCACCACCGCCCACATTGAGGCCTACGAAAAGAAGACCGGCAAGCTCGCACCGGGCGATGTTGTGCTGTTTCGCACCGGGCATGTGGACGCCCATTTCAAGCCGCTGCCGGAAGGCAAGGCATGCATGGAAAATCCGATCAACGGACTCAGTGAAGGCTGGCCGGCCCCGGACGCGGAGGCCATCCAGCACTTGGCCAAGCGCGGAATCCGCTGCGTGGGCACGGACGCTCCCACGCTCGGTGGCGTGGACCCTAAACAGGCATTGTTCACCTACTGGATGTTGGGCACTCAGGGGATGGTTGGAGTCGAGTTCCTGACAGGGCTTGGCCAACTGCCGGCCAAGGCGGTTTTCTTCTTTGCCCCGGTGAAAATAAAGGGCTGTCATGGTGGCCCCGGGCGTGCGATCGCGTTGTATTAAACCCCATATCCGCTTGGCCAAAACACGAAAAACCGGGCAAATTGGGTTGGCGTGCGGTGGTTTTTCTCCGTAGATTTCCCGGTGTCCGTAGCGTTATGAAATTTTCTGATCACGAACATGCCGTGCGCCGAATGATGCGTGCGCCGAAAACCCGGCGCGAGATGCTTAAGCAGTTGGGAGCCGGCATGGGCACCATTGGCCTGGCTGGGTTGATGGCCGACAAGGGGTTGCTCGCCCCGGCCGCGCAGGCGTCCACCTCGCCGCTCGCGCCCAAGACGCCACACTTCGCGCCCAAGGCCAAGCACATCATTCAGTTGTTCATGCCGGGTGGCCCGTCGCAGGTCGACACGTTCGACCACAAGCCGGCGCTCACGGAGCACGCCGGCAAACGCCCGAGTCTTGTTGATCGCAAGACGCTGCGGAACACGAAGAACGGCCTGATGCCCTCGCCGTTTGGCTTCAAGCAGTACGGCCAGAGCGGCAAGTGGGTCAGTGATATTTTTCCCGAGGTGGGCAAGATGGTGGACGACATTTGTTTCGTCCACTCGATGCACACCGACATCCCGGAACACGCCGGGGCGATCATGATGATGAACGTCGGGCACATTCAGCCAAACCGCCCAAGTCTCGGCTCATGGCTGGCCTACGGGCTGGGCAGTGAGAGTGATAATCTTCCCGGGTTCGTCGCCATGTCTCCCCGTGCCCAGCCACGTGGCAAGCTTGCCAACTGGGGCAGCTCATTTCTCCCCGGTGCCTACGCCGGCTCGTACGTCAACATCGGCAGCATGAAGCCGGATGCCGTGATCGCCGACCTTAAAAACGGCAGCCTCAACCGCAGCGAGCAGCGCAAGCAGGCCGATCTTTTGGCCAAGCTAAACCGGGGGTTCCTCGCGCGTCGCGAAAAGGACGCACAAATTGAAGCCGGTATCGAGGCGATGGAGATGGCCTTCCGCATGCAGTTCAGCGTGCCGGACGTGTTTGATATCTCGAAGGAAAGCGAGGCCACGCGCGACATGTATGGCGACAGCGAGTATGCCAAGGGCTGCCTCATCGCCCGGCGCCTCGTGGAGCGCGGTGTGCGTACGGTGCAACTTTCGCACTCGATCGACGGCTACGACATTGCCTGGGACACCGGGCATGGCGACATCAAGGGCGGTCACGCCCGTCTAGCCAAGGCCTGTGACCAGGGGATTGCCGCACTGCTCAAAGATCTCAAGACCCGTGGCCTCCTCGATGAGACGCTCGTTGTCTGGGGTGGTGAGTTTGGCCGCGCACCAACTTCCGAGGGTAAAAACGGCCGCGACCACGATCACTACGGCTTCACCGTCTGGATGGCTGGTGGCGGCGTGAAACCCGGCTACAGCTACGGCGCCACTGACATGTTCGGCTGCTCGGCCGTCGATAACCGTGTCCACGTCCACGACCTGCACGCGACTATTCTCAATCAGATGGGACTCGATCACGAGCAACTGACCTACCGTTACAGCGGCCGCGATTACCGGCTCACCGATGTCCACGGCAAGGTCGTCAAGGACGTCATCGCCTAGCCGACGTCATGGCTTGCGGTCGTGCATTGTTGAAACGTCCGTGGCTGCTCATCCTGTTTGCCGCCCAACTAGCTGCCCAAGCGGCGCCGGATTTTCAGCGCGACGTTCGGCCGATATTGGCCGGGCATTGTTTCAAGTGTCACGGGCCGGACGAGAAAACCCGCAAGGCCGATCTGCGGCTGGATGTACGGTCGGAGGAGGACGTGTTCGCCCGTTTGGCCAAGCGCATCGACCACCCCGACCCCGACGAATTGATGCCGCCGCCCTCGGCCAAAAAACCGCTGTCCGCCGCCCAAAAAAAGGTGCTTCAGAAATGGGTGCAGGCCGGTGCCGGGTACACTGAGCACTGGGCGTTCATCCCGCCAAAGGCCAAGCCGTTGCCGAGAGTGAACCAGACCGAATGGCCCCGGAACGACATTGACCATTTCGTTTTGGCCCGGCTTGAGGGAGCCGGAAAACCCCCTTCAACGGAGGCCGATCGTTACCGGTTGATTCGTCGCCTGTCGCTCGATCTCATCGGCCTGCCGCCCACGCCGGGAGAGGTTCGGGAATTCGTGGAGGACACACGGCCGGATGCCTACGAGCGACTGGTGGATCGACTGCTCGACCGGCCGGAGTACGGCGAGCATTGGGCGTCGTCGTGGCTCGACCTTGCGCGTTATGCCGACACGAACGGTTATGAGAAGGATCGCCCGCGAACCATCTGGCCGTGGCGAGACTGGGTGATCCGCGCCATCAACGACGACATGCCGTTCGATCAATTCACCGTCGAACAGATCGCCGGCGACATGCTGCCGGGCGCCACATTGTCGCAGCGCGTGGCCACTGGTTTTCATCGCAACACGATGGTCAACGAGGAGGGCGGGATCGATCCACTCGAGTTTCGATTCTACGCGATGGTCGATCGCGTCAACACCACCGGCACAACCTGGCTTGGCCTCACGCTGGGCTGCGCGCAGTGCCACACTCACAAGTTCGATCCAGTGCCGCACCGGTCGTACTACGAGCTAATGGCGTTCATGAACAACACGGCTGAGCCAGAGCTACCACTCTTCACGGTAGAACAAGCTGAGAAAAAAAAGTCCTTCGAGAAAAAAATCCGCGAGCAACTTTGGGAACTCCCGGTCGACACAGCCAAATACGAGGCGTGGCTCAAAAACGAAAGGACGACCGCTGTGCCGTGGCAAACCATTGTGCCCGCAAAAATGAAGACGAGCATCGGCTGGCTCGAACAGCTCGAGGACCAATCCATTTTCGCCAGTGGCGACACCCGAAAACACGACGTCTACGAGCTTGAATTTAATGACTTTCCCGAAAATATCACCTCGCTTCGGCTCGAGGCGTTGCCTGATGAGCGCCTGCCAAATGGCGGACCTGGCCGAGCGTATTACGAGGGGCCGAAGGGCGATTTTTTCCTGAGCGAGCTCAAGCTGATAGCAGATGGTAAACCCGTAGAGATTGCTTCCGGCTCAGTGAACTATGCCAAGCAGTGGATTGGCAGCGGCAAACCCGGTGCAATGGCCACGCTTGACGGCGACCTACAGACCGGCTGGTCCGCAAGCGGTCGCGAGGGCAGACCGAGCCAGGCCGTTTGGTATTTTACTAAGCCGCTGAAGGCCAAGTCGCTTAAGCTACAAATGGATTTTAGCAGGCACTACTCAGCGAGCCTTGGAAGGTTTCGCTTGTCTGTAGCTAAGCGAAATAAAAAGCCCAATGCAAAAGAGCTTCCGGGTGAGATTGAGGCCCGCTTAGCCAAACGGGCGGAGGCACTTGAGCAAGCGGACCACGACGTGCTCCTTGCATACTACATCGAGACCGCCGGAGATGCTGCCGAGCTTCGGAAACCGATCGAATCACTCCGCCGAGGAATTCCAAAACCACCCTATACACTCGTGATGCAGGAACGACCAGCGAACCGTGTCCGCAAAATGCATCGCCATCATCGAGGAGAGTTCCTTTCCCCTCGTGAAACAGTCCAGCCAAAAGTATTGCCGTTCCTACCGCCTCTTGACGAAAGAATGCCGCGTAACCGCCTTGGCTTTGCCCGGTGGCTGGTTGACCCGGCCAACCCGCTCACAGCCCGTGTCACCATCAATCGTCTTTGGTCATCAATTTTTGGTGAGGGTATCGTGCGCACGATAGAAGACTTTGGTTATACCGGCGCTGCACCCACAAATCCGGAGCTACTCGACTGGCTTGCCTTAGAGCTTATCCGACAAGGCTGGTCACAGAAAAAACTGCTGCGGCTCATTGTTACTAGTGCCACCTATCGGCAGCGATCCGGTATGGAATACCGAATGAGCGCGGAACAGATTCGCGACTCTATCCTAACCGTGAGCGGCTTGCTACATAAACGAATCGGCGGGGCAAGCGTGTTCCCGCCTCAAACCGGCAGCATCGGCGAGGGCATTTACGGCGGAGGCGGCTGGAAAACCAGCTCAGGCGCAGACCGCTATCGGCGGAGCCTTTACACTTACCGCAAACGCTCGATGCCCTATGCGATGCACGATACGTTCGACGCCCCCAGCCATGAAACATGCGTAGCCCGCAGAGAAATTTCCAACACCCCACTACAGGCTTTGATGCTGTTGAACGACCCTTTGGCCATCGAAGCGAGCCGCGCGCTTGCACAGTGGGCGGCACAACAACCCGGGGATCGGTCAGCCATTGTGAAGGCATTGTTCGAACGCTGCCTCTCGCGACCACCCGATGCCGAGGAACAAAAGATGGTGTTGGATTATTTTGAAAAAACTCTCCACCGGTTTGAATCCAGAGAAATCGATGCCACCAAGGTATTCGGCACCGGGGCCGGTGAAACAAACAAACGAGGCGCATGGACCGCCCTGTCCCGAGCACTATTAAATACTCATGAATTCATCACTCGCAACTGATGTTTCTAAATTAACCCGACGACACTTTTTTGGTGAATGCGGTTATGGGGTGGGCAAGATTGCGCTGGCTGGGTTACTGACCGGGGCGCTTGGCAAAGCGCGAGCCAACACTCACTTTGCCCCCCAGGCCAAACGGGTGATTCACCTGTTTCAGGCGGGGGCGCCGAGTCAACTGGAATTGTTCGACAACAAACCCAAGCTGAAACAGCTTGAGGGAAAACCGTTGCCGCCATCGGTNATCGGGGATCAGCGCTACGCCTTTATCCAGCGNGATGCCGCAGTGCTNGGGCCGCGNTTTGNCTTCGCNCGGCATGGCCAATGCGGTGCGGAACTGTCCGACAAACTGCCANACTTGGCCAAAGTCGTCGACGACATCNCCATAATCCGGTCGATGCACACGGACCAGTTTAACCACGCCCCCGGNCAGATATTCTTCAATACCGGCTTCGCTCAACCCGGNAGNCCGTGTCTGGGCTCATGGCTCAGCTACGGCCTCGGCGCCGAAACTAGCAACCTGCCTGCATTTGTTGTGCTTTCCACCGGTGGCGGTATCAGCGGCGGCTCGGCGCTATGGTCTGCCGGTTTTATGCCAGGCAAACACGCTGGTGTCCGTTTTCGCAACTCCGGCGATCCTATCCTAAACGTCAGCCACCCCGAGGGCGTAGATGCAGAACTCCAACGTAAATCAATCGACCTAATCGGTGCGCTCAATCGGCGTCGCTTGGAGGTTGAAAATAACGCCGAGATCGCCACGCGCATCGAGAGTTACGAGATGGCCTACCGACTACAGACGAGCGCGCCGGAATTGATGGACATAAAAAGTGAAAGCGCGGAGACACTAAAATTATATGGTGCAGATCCGACTAAGCCGTCGTACGCTCGTGCCTGTCTGCTAGCCCGGCGTATGATCGAACGGGGTGTCCGTTGTGTGAATATTTATCACTCAGGCTGGGACGCCCACTCCAACGTTGCCGGCAACGTGACCAACAATGCACGCACAACGGATCGGGCAAGCGCGGCATTAATCACCGATCTGAAAAGGCGTGGACTACTGGAGGACACGCTGGTGATTTGGGGAGGCGAATTCGGGCGAACGCCGATGGTCGAAAGCAACCCCACACTCAACAGATCACAGGGGCGAGATCATCATCCGCAGGCGTTCAGCCTCTGGATGGCAGGCGGTGGCGTCAAGGGTGGCATCACTCTCGGTGCTACTGATGAACTTGGCTTCCACATTACCGACCGCCCCGCGCATATCCATGATTTGCAGGCGACCATCCTGCACCTGCTTGGCTTGGACCACGAACGTCTGACGTTTCACCATGGCGGGCGCGACTACCGCCTCACCGACGTTCACGGGAAGTTGATTCGCGAGATTATTGCGTGACCTAACTACCATTTATATGATAATTAATTTTTGCGATTTATAGATCGCATTAATATTTAAAATGAAAGTTTTTTGCCTTGGGGCCGCGGGGAAAATAAGCCGCGAATCGGTTCTAGATCTTCTTCAATCTGACAGAATCGAAAAAGTCACAATCGGGGACAAAGATGAGTCTGCAGGGCAGAACGTAGCTGCCTGGCTGGAAGATGACCGGGTTGACTTTGTGAAAGTTGACGTATTTAAGCCCGATCAAACAGCGGCCTTGATTCAGAATTATGATCTGGTAATGGATGGCACGCCGATTTCCATTAATCACGAGTCCACCCAGTGTATCGCGCAAGCCGGTGTCCACGGCGTAAACCTGAATGGCACCGGGCCTGAGTTTGCGTTTCATGATGTATTCCTAAAAGCTGCAAAAACCTATGTGCCAGGCTTCGGAATGACACCGGGCATCACGAATGTAATGGCCCGTTATGCATACGATCGACTCGAAACAATTGATNNCATTCGAATCAGTCACGGGGCGTTCCGCCCGTTTGCCTTCTCGCCTGCAATCACTGANACAACTCGTATNGAATATGAGCCCGATCTGGAAAGTAGGATTGTTTTTGAGGATGGCGANTTCAAGCANGTCGAGCCATTTGCTCGACCGCTAAAGNTCNCATTGCCTGAACCATTCGGCACGCATACACAATACATTATTCCGCATGCCGAAACGCAGACGATCCCGAAGTCATTCAAAGAAAAAGGAGTACGACTGGTNGAGGTGCGCGGGACTTGGCCGCCTGCAAATATGCAGCTGCTGCGTGCGTTATACGACTGGGGCTTTCTAGACAATAAANTGGTGAACGTGGGCGATGNCCAAGTGGGTGTGATGGATACCATCGCAAGCTATCTGCTTCAATCCAAGNAGGGAACCACAACGCAATTGTACGGGTATGCCCTGCATGTCGAGGTTNCCGGAACGGAGAACGGCAAACCAATCTGTTACACACTNACCAGTACTCATCCATCCTCAGACGGTTCTGTCGCAGGCTGGGAACGACTACGAGCTTACACTCGCTCTGTGGGCATCCCCATGTCCATCGCCGCACAGTTGATCCTTGATGGTCAAGTCGNCNCTGTGGGCGTTGTGACCCCGGANCTCGCTTTTGATCCCGAAGTAGTGTTTGCCGAACTGGAAAAACGACAGATTTTAATTCACATCGACAAACGAGAAATAGTCTAATCTTCAACCGCCCCAAGCCAAGTTTGCAATTCTTTTGACTTGGCATTTTCAAGGAAGCGATTGAGATGCTTCATTCCGTATGCATGAAAATCCACATCGAGNGTTGAAATGCCGATCTGCACATAAGACCACATNGCCTCACGAAGGTCAGAAAGAACCCGCAGCAGATGCAGTTGCGCCATTTCTCCCGTGCTCGGNTCCCGACCNAAATANGATTCCATNAATATAGTACAAGCGGTTTNATNCATGCAGAAGTTGACCGCGCAATTCCCCAGATCAACATAGGGATGGCCCATNCCGGCGTATTCCCAATCGAGGAGGTAGAGCTGATCTCTACTCTGAATAAAGTTCGCCGCNATCAGATCGTTGTGACAAGGANCCGAAACTTTTGGGCAACGNTCAATCGCGCTAATAATTTTGTCTGAGAACTCCAGCGCTTCGCTGAGTTCATTGGGATGGTTGACATCAAACTGTTTGGCAGTCGCGATGTAGTCGTCAATCACTAACGGCAAATCAAATACACCGGGAACCTCCGGCGCCGCGTGCAGTTGGTGGAGCAACCTAGCCACGTTGCGGATTGCGGCCGGGTCATTCGTATCGATCGGAATACCATCCACGAAACGGGTAACAAGAATCTCGTGTTCTGAGAGGAAAGCGACCGGCTCTGGGGCAATGCCAATCTCCCAAGCCACGCGTGAAATTGCATGCTCGTTTTTTCGATCTATACCGAANAAATCGGTATCTTTTCCGGGTAGACGAACCACAAATTTTTCGCCATTAGCGGTCTCGATAAGGAGNTTTTGGTTTGTGAGTCCACCTNGAATAGGGCTGACCGCAAAGGCACCCCAATTTGAAAATTCAGCTTTCAACAGCTCTTTAGCCTGTTCTGTTGAAATCATGATAACTGACGCTTCTTGGCCGCAAGCGTTGCAACTAAATATTTTCCTTCGGAGCCTCGGGATCCTCCGAGGCTAGCTTCTTTGCCCCTGGGGGTGGCTCTACAATCATAACCGGCAGGGGATAGCGCAGCTTCATCACCTCGTCTACCACGACCTCGATGGTATAAATACCCGGAACCTCAAACTTGGTTCCAGCGAACACTGCAATGTTGGTCGCATGATGTGCTGGATCTTTAAGGACAAACTTGGTTTCGCACTTGCGGATTACGGACTCCTGATCGGGAGCAATGAGTCTTATGTTTTCATGAAATTCACCCACGCCGGCCACCCAACGTGTAAACACACACAGTTTGCCGGCGACAACTGGCACCTTGGGNACACGGATGGCACCAATGATACCAAGCGCAATAAAGTTGCCGGTGACCTCTTGCCGTACGTCTTCGCACAGCAAGGAACATTGCAGATCGGGAAGAATTCGGGATACTTGCATTTAAATGATNGGGTTGCACCTGCCAGTTTGCTGCTCTGCNGCACGAACAGTATTTCGCATTAGCATGGCAATGGTCATCGGACCAACTCCACCCGGATTTGGTGTNATCTTTCCGGCAATCGGCTGCACAGCGGCGAAGTCAACATCGCCAACTAGGCGATAACCCTTCTCGGCNGAATGATCTTGGACACGATTAACGCCTACATCAATAACTGTCGCACCCGACTTGACCATGNCCTTTTTCACGAATTCGGCGACGCCCATCGCAGCTACAATAATATCCGCTTTACGGCAGTGCTCGGATATAACGCGAGTACGTGAATGGCAGAGCGTGACGGTTGCGTTGGCATGCTTNTCCTTCTGGCATAGAATCGCCGTCATTGGTTTGCCTACAATGTTTCCACGGCCAAGAACCACAACCTCGGCGCCCTCGATAGTCACACCGGAGCGGATCAACAGTTCGTGAACGCCACCGGGAGTGCATGGCACAAAACCACCATCATCACCGAGCATCAGCTTGCCTACGTTCACTGGATGGAATCCGTCTATGTCCTTACTTGGGGAGACCGTTGAGAAAACCTTTGTTTCATCAATATGACGAGGCAACGGCGCCTGCACCAGCACCCCATGCACGCTATTGTCGACGTTGAGTTTTTCAAGCAACTTCAGTAGTTCAGTNTCCGAAGCATCCTCTGGAAAAACGATCGTTTCAGAACGGATACCAAGCTTGGCCGCAGTACGCTCCTTCATCCCCACGTAAACGCGGGATGCGGGATCTTCGCCCACGCGGATAAACATGAGACTCGGCTCAATGCCCCCCGCCTTCAGGGCAGAGACACGGACCTTAGTCTCCGCGTGTACGGCCTTCGCAATTACACGGCCATCGATCAGATTATCCTGCGACATTAAGGAACGGTCTTGAGGGTACGTACATCAAGTAATGGAAGCGAAGGCCAACGGGGATCGACCGCCTCGATGCCAGTGAGAATTACCTGACGATTGCGTAGCAGGCTCATTAGTCTTTCAAAGGTAATCGGCTCGCTGTCTGCACCGGCGGCTGTCTTTAGTGGCCCGGAGTCAGAAGAGTAAAGGTAGTTGATAGTGCGACCATTGTCGTCGAGCAACTCGAACCGACTTGGGGCTTTCGGGCTCCTGAAAAATCGGCGCTTGATAGTACCCTCGCGGGTGACAATCCGAGGCGGCGGCACCGGCAACTCGGTCTTGCTCANATCAATCGACTCTTCAGGCTTAGCCNCTCTGGCATCCTCCGGGTTGCCCATCGGTGGCNTTTGAGTTTCACTGGATTCAGCTCCATTGCTAGAGTCAACCACAACNTCCTCCGGGNCAGGCGGCTCAGGCATGCCCGTCGGTTCAGAATTAGTTTCGGCTTCAGCCTTATCCTCTTCCGAAAATTCCGGCTCGGACTGATCCTTTCCCTGCTCAATTGCCGTNACTACATCCCCTGTTTCNGGCTTTGTTTCAAGGGTGGCATCGGAGGGCTTTTCACCGGCTTTCTGAGGAGACGGAGACTCTCCCGGCTTGCTCACTTGGGCAGGCTTAAGATCATGGATGACCTCTGCCTCATTGTCTTCAGACGGTTCCTCTTGGCCAAGCCTAACGAACTTAGTCGCAATATAGGCATATGCGCCAGGTGGATGCTCAATCTCGATCCAGTCGCCAGCAACCCGTTTTTCCTTCACAGTGTCGCCCTTGACCAAACGGCCGACGATGCTGAACCTCTCACCGCCCCCGGCACGNACGTTGAGTTTGCTGGCTGTTACGNCTCCCTCGTCAATAAAGCTCATATGCACCCACGTCTGACCAGCAGCGGGCATGGCGATCTTTAGCCAATCTCCCGGCTCNCCATCACGCGGCGGAGCAATGATTACCTTGGCCAATACCGTCACCTGGTCGCCCTTTCGTAACTGGGTGACTCGCTCGCCAATTAAACTGGCCCGAGCGCGCACGTTAACGCGATCGGCCGAGATAACACCCGCCTGAGGAGGGTTGATTTCGCTGAGGACCTCCTTTGCATGAAGGACTGAATTGACCACGAGACAGGCCAACACCGACACGGAAAAAAGGCTAAGTGATTTCATTGGAAGGCAAGTGTGAAACGTCTCATCAATGGTGTCAATTCCGGGAAGAGTTTCACCCCGTTTTTCTGGTGGTTCGAAGGCAGGAAGCCACCTCGCTGCGGCTCAGTGGCCGCCATTTCCCAAGAGGCAGCTCTCCAAGCTTAACGGAACCAACCGCCACCCTCTGTAGTCGCAATACACGAAGGCCAAGCGCTTTAAACATACGGCGCACCTCGCGGTTTTTACCCTCGCCTAGCACCAGTTCTGCCTGGCTTCGGGTGTTGTTGGCGAAGAGCAAGCGCACACGTTTGGCCTGTAGAAACTCTCCCTTATCACGTAGACCATCAGTGAGCCGCTCGAGCGCCCCTAGCTCGAGACGTTTAGCCACAGTCACGCAGTAGGTCTTGAGCAGGCCGTGGCTTGGGTGAGTAACCTTTTCGCAAAATGCGCCGTCGTTGGTCAGGAGAATCAGCCCCTCACTATCTGCATCAAGTCGGCCAACAGTGTAAAGGTGTCCCCAGTCTATAGGCAGCAGGTCGAATACTGTCCGGCGATCATGAGTATCTCGGCGGGAGCAGATAAACTTGGGTGGCTTGTGTAGGGCAAGGAATCGCTTGACCATTGTCTTGAGAGTCTGGCCATCAAGCGCGATTTCCTCCCGCTGGGGATCCACCTTAGTGCCAAGCAACCGAACGACTTGGCCATCAACAGTAACGCGGCCGGCAAGAATCAGTTTTTCGCCTTCTCGGCGTGAAGACACTCCTGCTTGGGCCAGAAACTTTTGGAGGCGAACCTTCACCCTGGGTGAAGGATTACGATTATTCGTCAGGCTTGGTCTTTTTAAGACCGGTTATACGACCGCCCTCCTTGAACTCGCCGCGTTTTCGCAGCAACTCCACTCGCTCATACCGGGTGAGCACTGTACGCTTGGCTTCTGCCGCGCCACCGACTTTCAGGCTGGGATGTTGTGACATTTTCTTTAAAAGATTGCCGATTTGCAGTCCCGCCATGGAAATGCGGGCGCGGGAAACTACCACAGCAGGCCCCGATTGCAACGGGTATTTTCCGTTATTTGATTACTTTTCTGATCAGACTGATTCAGTAAAACTAGGCCAAGCGCTGCTGATATTACGTCATTATTCAACATGCAAACCTGCCAAACCTTGCTTGGCCTACTTGTTGCCCTGCCCTTGATTAGATCAGAGGCACCNGATATTCGTTCAATCAAACCGGACCTCGTTATTCCCAAGTTGAAATCTGGAAAGCCAAAAGGCGGCAAACGTTTCAAAGAAACAATTCCTGAATACGAGAACAGTGAAGTATATCACATCACTTATCTGCCGACTGATTGGGTCAATGGAAAACTTTACCCTTTAATTATTGAATATGCCGGAAACCAATATAAGGGATCTTATGGAGATATTAGTACAGGCCGACCCGAGGGAAGCAAGATGGGCTACGGAATCTCCGGCGGAAAGGGTTTCATTTGGGTATGCTTGCCGTACCTTAGCGCAAACAAAAAAGACATTGCAGTTAATTGGTGGGGTGACACCGACAATCGTACAGTTCAGCCAACTTTGGATTATTGTAAGAAAGCTGTACCTTGGATCTGCGAAAAATACGGAGGCGACTCGGAGAGGGTTATTCTTTGCGGATTCTCACGCGGTGCAATCGCCTGCAACTACATTGGACTTTACGACGATGAAATTGCCAAACTCTGGCGAGCATTCATTCCATTTAGCCACTATGATGGGACTTCTGTCTGGCCTTACCCTGCCTCGGATTATGATTCAGCTCTAGAAAGATTGAATCGCCTAGCCAAACGACCGCAATTCATTTGCCATGAAAACACTAACTCCAGACTTAATTTGGCGGCAACAAAACATTGGATCGAATCAACCAGCATCAAGGCAAACCTCACATTTCTCGAAACCGGATTCCGCAATCATAACGATGCGTGGCTTCTTCGTGAGAGCCCAATTCGCAAGCAACTACGCGCCTGGTTGCATCGGTCACTAAAATAGAATCCGCCTTGCCTTATGTTCTTGGATGCCAAAACTAATTGAGTTCCCCGGGTGGAATCTCGTTTAGCGTGTAGTAACCAACCGGGTGCAAAATTGGTAAACCCTTAGCCGAACGTACGCCCTTGGCGTTCAATTCGTGAACATGGCCATGAATAAGACTATCCACAGTCACACGCACGGTTTTGGGTGAGGTGACTTCAACACCAGTAATTTTAGGAACCGTTTTATCGACCACCGGACTGCCATAGTCGGAGCGATAAATATACGTATAGGCGCTCATGCTGTAGGAGTCCATATTGTTCGCACTCACGGCATCCACCTCATGCGTGAAGGCCAACTCAAAACCGTCCGGCTTAGCACGCATCTCGTGGATCTCAAAAGGCACGCCGCCTTTCCATATAACGCGATCGAGCGCGAACCGCTTCCCTCCTCGGGCACCCCAACCACGGTCGGTACCACCAACAAACAAAGTTCCGTTGGGATGCATGAAGGCGCTAATATTCCCGGAGCCGAAACCCTTTAGAAATGAGAATGCGGCCCCNTGATAAACACCGTTCACCTTTTCAAGAAAGGCGCGGTTGACCACAGAAAAAGTCTGGTCGCAAACGAGCAATTGGTTTTTGAAGGGGCCAAACTTGCCGTTGCTATCGTAGGCAAAGCCGCTGGTCGAATTGCCCAAAATGCCGTGCGGGAATACGATAGCCGACGGAACTAACTCGGGAATTTTTGAGCGCTCAGCCACCCAGCGGCTGTTGGTCTTGGGCTCAANNGGNCGCTTNCCCATCGACGCCTTCGCCGCCACNGTATCATACCATCGNAACCCCCCAGGATGGCCCTGAAANGAGCCGTGCGAGAGCGGCTTGAGTGAGCTGGAGCCGTTCCAGGGACCTTGATTGTCGGCATAAAAAGCTTCGCCCAGGTGGTTTAGTCCTATGCCGCCCGGCGAACGAATTCCACTAGANGTCGGAATCAATNNACCTTCCTTAGTGACACGAACGCACCAGCCGCGATAGTCGATCTGACTCGAGAACGAACCNGTGAGGCAAAGNACGATCCACATATCACCATTCGGNTCAGGCCGNGTNCCAAAAGCGTACTCGTGGTAGTCACCNGTNATACCCCAACCATCNTTGACCGTCTCAAAGACATCNGCNCGGTCGTCCCCGTCTACATCTTTCATACGAGTTAACTCGCCGCGTTGCGTGCAATAGAGCCACCCATTGGTGAAAGCAAGGTTGAGCGGCTCGTGCAGCCCTTCGGCATAAAGAGTCCAATCAATACTGCCCGGAGGACCAAACGGATCAGACAGGACGTAAACGTTACCACGACGGCCGCAGACGGCCAACTTACCGTCCGGCATCATCTCGATGCCGCTAGTCTCCACCACGACGCCGTCCGGAATCGGAATTGGGTCTATTTGATAATACTCAGACTCAACCGGATTCGCCGACACCAAGATTGAGAAAGTATTAGCAAAAAACGCAGCATAAAAAGTATTTGCTAATTTATTTTTTAACATAATAAAGCCCACTTATTATTTATTTTCGCCATGAATATGCTCTTTTAAAATGTAACCAACATTCCATCTGTAATATTGTTTAAAGTTTAGTTTACCAGCTATTTTCAGCTTAATTAACAATTCTTGACGTCCAGAATTTTCCCTGATTATCGGAGATATTGCCCCCAATTCAGAGAATCCAACTTGCAACATAGAATCACCAATACTGTAGTAATCTTTCTCCTTTGTTACCGACTTTCCCGCAGCAGCAAGATACCAGACTTCACCTGTCCCTCGGATACTTAAATTGCGAATAATTGAGGGTAGCGATCCCTCCTGAGGTTCAACATAATCAGAAACTTCAAGCCTATCACCAATCTTATAATCAAATACCGGGCGTCGTTGTTTGCCCCTAAGAGAGTAACCGCGAAAAGTTATTCCTTTTGCACGACTATCTCGATTCTTGGCCAAAGGCCACGGAGTAGTAGAGCTACTAAATTGAACAAAAGGCTGATCTCTATTTAGATTTATAAGGTAGTGCCCTGAAGGGCGCTGAAATCCCTGCCCGCGTCCATTCCAATGCTTAGCTCCATCAATGAATGCACCGTGCCACATCATTGCGATCTGCATAGTGTTAGCATCAAAGCATATATTTACCTTTTCAGGATAACCAACGCCAATTCCTCTTGGGCTAGCCCCTTCAATGAAATTGCGATATATCCTAGCTTCAGATTTTATTAGAATTGGATTTCCAGTTGGAAAAGCTGGTTTCTTTGGCTTTATTACTTGCTTTGCGAGTTGCACTCTCTTAGAACCAGGNCCTGACATCTCTAAAGCAAGTTCTTCTTGCCCGCTTTTTTCAAAATACTCTAATCTTAGTTTTGCTCTTCCTTGTTCAAGCTCGATTTTTCCATTCTTCGCTACCATGCCGTGAACGCCATCATTCTCGACAACCATTTTATTGTTAATGAAAAGACGTGAACCGTCATCGGAACCGAGACGGAAATTGTAAGTCCCCTTTTTCCCAATATCTATTTCACCCTCAAATACTAACCCAAAATTTTCTGACAATCCAGCTAGTCCTGTATCAGCAACACCATTATCGGATTTCCCGGTTTTATGAGGTTTCAATTTATTGAAATCCGGCAATTTATTCCAGCTTCCTTTATAAGCGGTATACTTAAAATTTTTAATGTTCCCTTTGGGGATTTTTTTATCTATCCCGGAAGCACCATCCTCATTTCTTGATAATTCCGGGATGTTTTGATCTTTCGACAGCTCTGGCATTGGAGTGCCTACATACATTGCGCCATACATTACAAAACCATGACCGATAAATGTACAAACATATGGATATATACCTTTTTCCTTTGGTGCATTGAATTTTAGTTCGGAGTTTTCTCCTGGTTTAAGAACAGGTGTAGACCATAAAACAGAATCCAAATCTGGAATCCAGTTTTTTTCTTCAGCTTTCTCTCCTAAATTTAAAGCGGCATTGGCAACTTCAAGTCGCTGACCTACTTTAGTAAATACAAGATTGTGTGCCATTTCATCATCATTGAAAACGTTTATAATAATTTTTTGATCTGGTTCTACTTTAAATCGAACGATGTCAAATTGTAAGCCAGCTTTTGCTCTAATATCGATTTTAAGTGTCTTATCTTGTGCGCAAGGAGAGTTTATTAAAAAAATTAAAGATCCATATAACAATATCTTTTTCATTTTAATTTTGTTTTTCTTTATCTAGTTAAATTAAAAAAAAAAAAATAAACACGCTACTAGAAATGTCGATTAATTAATGGATTTCAATATAAATAGCTGGACCTTTGTGAGCTAATTTCCTAGTAGCACACCTCGTTTTGTTTCCAATTGAATTGTATTTTTTTTCTTTCATTGGAGGTGCTGTTTTGTCAGCAGCCTCGCTACCTCTTTGGCGGCTATGGTCCCTTCGTATTGGCTTGTTAGACGCCCCAGGTCCCAGAAAAATTCATACCTATCCCGTACCACTCGCTGGCGGCCTGGCCGTGGTTACCGGCCTTACAATACCAATCGTCATCGGCAGCGCTTGGGTCTGGCTGGGGCCATTGCCAGAATCGTTCGCACACATCTTGGCTCCCGGCTTGGCCAAGCGTGGTTGGCAATTAGCCACCATCCTCGGTGGTGCTATTGCCATGCTTGCGCTGGGCCTAATAGACGACAAGCGAGATCTCTCGCCGAAGTGGAAGTTCCTCGGCCAAGTCCTGATTGCATTAGCCGTAGCCGCAAGCGGCATCCGCGTGACGATCTTCGTCGAGAACACGGTGTTCAGCTACGCGATCACAGTACTTTGGATTTTGACCATCACTAATGCCATCAACTTTCAGGACAACATGAACGGACTTTGCGCTGGGCTTGGCCTGATTAGCGGTTGGTTTTTTGCGTGGCATGCTGGACTGGAAGGGCAGTATCTCGTCGCATCGCTGGCCTTTTTATTCATTGGTACTCTAGCTGGTTTTCTTCCGTTCAACTTCCCAAACAGCAGGGTATTTCTCGGAGATGGAGGCAGCCACGTTGTCGGCTTCTTGCTGGCCTTACTCGCAATTCTTCCCGATTTTCACTCTATAACTAGCCCGAATAAGTGGCTTGTTGTCTCTCCGCTGTTGGTGCTGGCAGTCCCTCTGATCGACTTGGTATCGGTGATCCTCATTCGACTACGAATGAGTCAGCCTATCTGGATCGGCGACACCAACCACTTCTCCCACCGCCTCGTCCGTGCTGGATTTGACAATTCCAGGGCGGTGCTTGTCTTACTACTGAGCGCCGCCGTTACAGGAGCAGTAACTTTTTTGAAGTGATCAATGAACGATTTATGCCATGAGACCACATGGCAAAATCGTGCGCTTGCCAATTGAGAGCTTACTTTGCAGCTAACACCTCAACCCGCGGCGGGTGCGCATAGTCGAGCCAAAGACGCTCAAGCAGCGCGGCATTCGGCTTGCCATCGGTCACGACAAAGCGGTAACGCGACACGTAATCCTCGCCCGGCTTAATTTCCCAATCACCGATCTGTGATGGGGCAAAGTTAAAAAACGGCTCGGCGGGATGTATTCTCATTGGCTGAGGAAACCGAAAGTTGGNAGGATGGCACAGCACCCCGATCCCACCCCATTTTCCGCCAGTTTGCCCGCCGACGTGGCACCATCGTGCACGAGTCGCATGGCCCTTAATACGATCGGTCTCGCCATTAGCTGTAAGGTAAAAACAATTTTCACGACCNTCCCATTCGCCGTGTCCGCGGAAGCCCAGTCCTCCGTAACGGTATTGTGGAAACTTAAGTTTNCTATCGCCGGCACAGCGCTGCACCGACTCCAACTCAAAGAGATGATACTCCGATGAAGTAGCATACACCTGCAACNTCCATGTCTCAGTGAGAACNGCCTTNCGGGGCTTGGCAATAAGATCGACAAACTGGTGCGTGCTTGAGAANCCGGCGTNCACCGGGCCGCTCCATTGGCCNGTCAAGCCGGTGAACTCAACCGTNCCNGTGCCCTTGCCCATGTTCCAAAAGTCCGGCTTNCGNCCCTCGAANAACGTATTCGTCCAAGGAAACCAGATACCATGATGGTGCTTATGATTGTGCGGATAATCATCGGTGATAACCGTTCCTCCAGGCGTAACAACNGGATGTATATAACCGCCACGGCGGTAAATTGGCTCTAGATCGGCTCGNGGGAGTTCACTTTTCTCCGCCTGATAATGCAGCACCGNTCGATCACCGATACTGATCTTAATTTTACTCTGATGCTTGACCAAGCCAACGATATCGGCGTGAGCTTGCTTGGTTACCGGGGCCAATTTGTAAACGGCCGTCTGGAATGCGGAAAGACGGCCGATAATAAACGTGGCTAAACCATTATCGTCCGACTGGATTGCTACTGATTGACCCTCAGGACTTATGAGTTGCCAATGAAATTGGCTAAGCAACGGCAACGGNAAGCTNACCGGAGTATCTATACGGTCGTGCTCTCCTGCATCAACTCGTATCGAGTAATCGACCGCCATCGTCTGGCCAAGCGACAAACCCANGCCTAGNACCCATGCACAACGGAANNTCATGCACCCTTTGTGAAGCGACACTGAGATGNGGTCAAGCACCCANACAATACCGGNTCTTTGCCGGGGCTCTGCATCTCCTTATAGCTTAGCCTAATCCTTAACNGTGATGGTAATCTTTTCTGAGATAACCGGCGGATCGTGGGCTAGGTGAATCCAGTCGCCGAGCACGAGCTGAAGTGTGTGCTTGCCGGGCGGCAGTTCAAGCGTTACCTCAGTCTGTCCACCTCCAAAATGNCGAATGTTATCGGAGGCCGCAAGCGGCAAGTCCAAATTGGGTAGTTTATCCACATCGATCAACAGGTGGTGGTGACCGGTGTTCTCCTTGTCGATGGCAGCCGGAGCAACACCCATCCCTTTGAGGCCAAAGCGAACTGTAAACTTTTTCTTTACCGTCCTGCCGTCTTTGGGGGANATGATGTAAGCCTTTGCCCCTTTGGGCGACTTGCGTTTCTCTAGCTTGTCGGCAGCCTCTACAGAAGTAAGCAGGCCGCCCAACAAGATTGCCGAAATAAAAAAACGGAGTGCCATAGCGGCNTTAGCCTCCCACCTCTCNNCCANGCAGGCAAGCCGAATCGCCTGAACTATTAGAGGGTTGACTCCGCCCTAATCGGGACTTTTTATGAGGGCNGCGAGTCGCTGCATGCCCNNTACTCCGTTTCAACACAAATTCAAACGCCGCCGCCCAAAACGGCTCGGCCCTCGTGACCAAGTTCTACGTGAATGGCGAGGGATCAATGTAAAGGAACTGGAAAAAACTCACGGCAATAAATCNATCTGCGCTGGNNCTGTGGTTAAGAANGTTCTTGGCGCGCTCCAACTCGATAGACGCCGAGCCGANTCGGAAGTCGTNAAGGTNTGGAANCAAACGATCGACCCANCTATCATAGCACACGCCCAACCAGTGAANCTCCACCGAGGCACGCTGTTCGTCTCGGTGGACTCAAGCGTGTGGCTCGACGAAATCGTACGTTATAGACGGCATGAAATCCAGCAGCGCCTTCAGCATGCCATGGGACGCGAAATGATTAAAAAAATCTCCTACAGGATCGGGTAAAACGTATTCACGAGTAATCGCCTATGCCGCACTTCTTCAGCAAGGCGTTGGCCAAGCCTTTAATTGTGTGATCCTCGGCCTCGACATTGGGCTCGAGGCCAAGCTCATTCAGTGCCTTCGTAGTCTCGGGACCAATCGAGGCAATTTTTAATCTGGAGCAGTCCGCGCNTCGCTTGACCAAGCCAAATCGCGCATCAAAATGCCGAACAGCCGAACCGCTAGCAAACGTGATCCAGTCCGCGCCTCGCGCCTCAAATTCCTCTGCCGCCCCGGTGCGATCCTCCGTTTCAGCAACGGTTTTGTAAAAAGCAATATCATCAACTATCGCTCCCTTAGCCTCCAGCATTCTTGGCAACTCGGNGTTAGCTTCTTCAGCACGNGGAAGCAGGACCGAAATATTCTCCACGTTTTGGTAGTCGANCAGCGCNTTGGCTGCGTCTTCAGCAGTATGNTTCNCCGGTATTAGATCAACGTGTAGATGCAGAGCACGAAGCTTCGATGCCGTGGCCGGCCCGACAGCGGCAAATCGGANGTTACCTAAATCGCGCAGATCACGGAATGCCTTGAAATAATAGTCAAAGAAATGCTCAACCCCGTTAGCACTCGTGAATATAATCCAGTCGTAGCTTCCGATGCCAGTAACGGCCTCGATGATCGGCTCGTTGCGGGTCGGCGGTGCTATTTTAATAGTGGAAATCTCTAGCACATCCGCGCCGAGATCTCGAAGCNGCCCGGACAATTTCCCAGCNTCCGCGCGGGCGCGTGTCACGACCACNCGCTGACCAAAAAGCGGCCGGCTCTCNAACCAGTTGAGTGTATCGCGCAATACCGAAACGCCACCAATAATAGTCACCGCTGGAGCNTTGAAATCNGCCTCGGCGACCTTGCTGGCGAGCGTGCCCACCGTACCGGTGATCGTCTTTTGCCGACCCATCGTACCCCAACGGATAATCGCCGCTGGAGTGTCGGCTGGAAGGCCGTTGGATTCTAGGGCAGCGGTAATACTGCCGATTCTTTCAACACCCATTAGCAGCACCTTTGTGCCTGGCTCCCGCGCAATGCGCTCCCAATCCAACGCACTGGCCTCCTTGCCCGGATCCTCGTGGCCGGTGATAACAGTGAAGCTCGAGCAATGCTCTCGATGAGTCAGCGGGATTCCGGCATAACTTGGAGCCGCGATGATAGAAGATATGCCTGGAACTACCTCAAATGGCACACCGTCACGGCTAAGCTCTGATGCCTCCTCGCCCCCCCGGCCAAAGATATAAGGGTCTCCGCCCTTGAGCCGTACAACCGTTTTGCCAGCCCCTGCCTTCTCTGCCAGCAAACGGTTAAGTGACTTCTGAGGGATTGCACGAGCGCGTGGGCGCTTGCCACCAAAGATCACCTCAGCCGACTCAGGCGCCATAGCCAATAGTTCACGGTTAACCAGCGCATCATAGACCACTACATCCGCCCTGCGAAGTAGTTCGGCGCCGCGTAGCGTAAGTAGCCCAACGTCACCGGGACCGGCTCCCACCAAATAAACTTTACCCGTCGACCCCATGGGACGTCAGCGTTACCTCCACCCTGTCCATCGGCAAGTCATCATTTATCTGAAGGCACCATCACTTTTAATGCGAGCTGCCTCAATGTAATCCCCAATGGCAGTGTCCCAATGAACTCACCATCGGCCTGCACACGAGTCCCAGCTGGGCCTTCAATGGTCAACGATTCCATGCGGTGATGCGCCGCACCGGACCAGTCTCCGATCCTGCCAAGTACCATTGACGCAACGCCTCGCGACACAGAGCCAGAGTTGACACGCGCGAACACACATAAGTCGAGACAACCGTCAAAAGGCTTCGCGTCCGGGAACAGCACGACAGGACCGCCAAAAAAACGGCCGTTGCCAACACACATCCACTCACCCCGCGCCGAGCCTCCATCCCATATGGCGGTCAGCCTCGGCTGCTTGTTCCTAAGTGCTTTAAAAGTGGAGAATAAGTAGGCCAAGGGTCCAATTTTTTTCTTCAAGGGAATACTTACTCCTCCAACGGCATCACCATCCAATCCAGCACCAGCCATCTGTACGAAAAAGCGCTCCGCTTGGCCACTGGGGGTCTGCACCTTGGCCAACGGCAGGTCAACGGCCCGTGCCTGGCCAAACCGAATGGTCTGCCAAGCACGCCGAACTGAGAGCGGCAGCCCTAGTTCGCGAGCAAAAATATTCATCGTACCGAGCGGCAGAACGCCGAGACGAACCCGATCCAAGCAACCGCTCACCTTGGCCATGCCATTGACGACCTCGTTGACCGTACCGTCACCACCCGACGCTACGATTGTTTTATATCCGTCTTGGACTGCCTTCGCAGCTAGAACAGTCGCACTGCCGGCTTCTGTCGTTTCAANCAGCNCGCACTCTCCTCTTAGCTGACCAAGCGANTCTCNAAANCGCCTAGCCTTTTCNCCGCGGGCAGCGGGATTAAAGATCAACGCAATGGAGGGTAGACTCATAGCAGCGGAAGGACCAAGCGTTACTCAACCGGCTCAGGCATTGCCTTGCCACCACTGACGAGAAACATCACCGCCATCCGGACAGCAAGACCGTTAGTCACTTGGTCAAGTATAGTCGACCGCGGATGCTCGGCGATCTCGCTGTCAATCTCGACCCCACGATTGATCGGACCGGGATGCATAACGATGGCATCCGGCTTAAGCCTTGCGAAGCGCTCGTTTGTCAGGCCAAAGAGCGATCGGTACTCGCCAATGCTTGGGAAAGCAGAAAGACGCTGGCGTTCGTGCTGGATACGCAACAAATCCACAACATCAGCTTCAGCAAGAGCATCTTCGACATTATGCGTCACGCGGCAGCCCATCTTTTCAAAGACTCGTGGCACGAGTGTAGGTGGCCCGCAAAGCGTTACATGGGCGCCTAGCTTGGTCAGAGCCCAAATATTTGAACGGGCCACGCGGCTGTATAGGATGTCACCAAGTATGGTGACATTTAGCCCTCGCACATCGCCCTTTTTCTCCACCATCGTAAAGGTATCAAGCAGCGCCTGCGTGGGATGCTCGTGAGCGCCATCGCCGGCATTGACTACGCTGCAGCCTACAACTCGCGATAGCAAGTGCGGCGCCCCCTCCGCACTGTGCCGGACTACAATTATGTCGGCGCTGAGTGCTTCGAGCGTCTTACCAGTGTCACGGAGAGTCTCACCCTTTTTGAGCGACGAAGCCTCGGCGGTAAAATTGATCACGTCAGCGTTGAGCCTCATCGCGGCCAGTTCAAAACTAATACGTGTGCGGGTAGACGGCTCGACAAACAGGTTTACCACTGTGCGTCCACGTAGGGCTGGCACTTTCTTAATCGTGCGTTCACCGACCGCCTTGAATGCACGCGCCGTGTCGAGGATCATTCGGATCTCTTCGGCGCCCAGCGACTCAATGTCGAGCAGGTGTTTACGGGTCCAGTTCATTGGCTCGGAGACGCAGACTGCAATGTGACCGAATCATTGCCGCCGGCCACACAAAGTGAAACCTCGATGAGTTCATTGAAAGCAGTGGGGACATTTTTACCGACGTAGTCCGGCTTGATCGGCAGCTCTCGGTGACCTCGGTCTACCAGCACTGCGAGCTGAATACGACGAGGCCGGCCTAAGTGATGTACCGCATCGAGCGCTGCGCGAACAGTGCGGCCGCTAAACAAAACATCGTCAACGAGTACAATCGTTTTACCCTCGACATCAAATGGCACTTCGGTCGGCTGAACCCTTACTATGCCGCGCTGGCTGATGTCATCCCGATGCATGCTGACGTCGAGCACGCCAACCGACACATCGTACCTCCAGATACCGCCAAGCAAATCGGATAATCGATCGGCAAGGTGCACACCGCCACGCTGTATACCTATTAGCCCGACACCNTCGCCATCAGTGTTGGCCTCGGATATCTCGTGGGCGATGCGCGTCAAGCTGCGCTGAATCGCATCTTTGTCGAGTATCACTTTGGGGTCAGACATGNCGGAANGTTGGAACAAAAAAAAACGAACCTGCCCCCTGGGCCCCGGTTCGTATTTGCACTAGTTGTCTCGTCTCTTGTCTCATGTCCCTTGGCAACCTCTCAGGATCGCTTTAAAGGAATCAAACTAACAGGTCAGGACTCAGCNTNCTGGCAGCTTTTGCGCCACTTTGTGCGGTGGTTAATCACCCAGTCCATCAAGGCACTCTCAAGCCCAATGTCGCGGCCAAGCCGCTCGGATTCAAGCCATTTGTAGCGGAGCACCTCCTCCCGTTCCGCCAGATACTGCTGATACAACGTCAACTTCTCAAGGCTGGCGTCGATTGATTTGTCTTTTTGATCGGACACGGGTCCCTTTCAGGCCGACAAAACTTATCACCAGCCCAGTCACGCGCAACACCTTTCCAGCTGCTTTTTCATACCAAAAGCATTGCCTCCAATTAGCTAGACGATGATGCTTCCCTTCCAATGCTCAACGATAAAATCGACCTTCGTAGCGACACGATCACACAGCCGGACACTGCTATGCGCGAGGTAATAGCTAACGCTATTGTCGGCGATGATGTGCTGGGAGACGACCCAACCGTCCAGGAATTGGAACGNCACACGGCGGCCCTTTTGGGCAAGGAGGCAGCGGTATTCGTACCGTCGGGTACGATGGGNAATCAATTGGCNATCCGCTCACTCACTCGGACTGGCGACGCGATTCTGCTAGACGCCAACGCACANATTTATTGCTACGAAGCTGGCGCACCGGCCGCACTGGCAGGAGTGCAGATGACCCTGCTCGACGGCGAGCGTGGACAATTCACTGCCACTCAACTAGAGGCCGCGTTGCCACCTAAGGATGACCACTTCGCGCCGCCAAGCCTGGTCTGCATCGAGAACACACACAACAGAAGCGGCGGCAGCGTTTGGCCTCTTGAACAAATCGCATCAGTAGCGGTGACGGCACGCAAACACGGCCTTGCGCTGCACCTAGACGGCGCCCGACTCTGGAATGCCTCATCAATGAGTGGCATAAGCGAAGCCGAATATGCTAGCTACTTTGAAACTGTGAGTGTCTGCTATTCAAAGGGGCTTGGCGCGCCGATTGGCTCAGCCTTGGCGGGCTCGAACGAGGTGATCGCTAAGGCACGATTTTATCGGAAGCAACAGGGCGGAGCCATGCGACAGGTCGGCATACTCGCTGCAGCAGCATTGCACGCTTTACAAAACAACCGAGAACGACTGGCTGAAGACCACGCAAACTGCCGCAGCTTGGCCAACGGCTTGGAAAAGCTGCCATTTCTGGAGGTCGATGCCTCCAGTGTGGAAACAAACATAGTGTTTATAGGTACCGGCGNGCGCAATGCCTTCGACTTGTCCAAGCGACTCGACGAAGCAGGCCTTCGCCTGCTCGCCACCGGCCCGCATACCCTCCGCGCGGTAACTAATCTGACCGTCACGGAAAATGAAATAAGTGAAGCGATCACAGCCTTCGAACAGTTAACATAATTTAAGCAAAATGGTTGACCAAGCAGGCTGTGGATATCTTCCACTCGACCGAGTTTAGTTGGGCGACTAACGTTTGCGCGTGCCAAAAGAGGCAGGTCTCACCCCAATGATGGCCCAATATCAGCAGTGCAAAAGTCAACTGCCGACTGGGACAATCCTGCTGTTTCGCCTTGGGGATTTTTACGAAATGTTCTTTGAGGATGCCAAAGAAGCGGCCGGCATTCTGAATGTGGCACTTACTAAGCGAGGAGAAACGCCGATGTGCGGCATACCATACCACGCCACCGGCAGCTATATGTCCAAGCTGCTGCAAGCCGGGCGCAAGGTAGCCATCTGTGAGCAAGTCGAGACAGCCCGTCCGGGGCAGTTGGTTAAACGCGAAATCACTCAGATTATCAGCCCGGGTGCACACTTCGACGAACGCATGCTCGAAGCTGGGCGNAANAATTTCCTNGTCGCTGTTNCCNCTTCCGGCANGCGNTTTGGCATTGCGGCCGTGGACTTGACGACTGGCGAGTTCATGGTGGCCGACTTGGAGAGCGAAGCCAGCGTTGTNGCAGAACTTGAACGACTCAATCCCAGCGAAGTGATTTACCCTGACGAAGCTAAGCGCCTGACCGATTTGATCGAGCCTAATGTAAGTGTNCTCAATGGTTACGAAGGAGTGGGTGTTTGCACTCGAAACAGCAGAGTTCACGCTGAAGGATCACTTCAAGGTCGCTGCGCTCGACGGCTTCGGATTAAAAGGACGATCGGCAGCGATCGGCGCGGCAGGAGGTGCATTGCACTATGTCAGCCAACACCTTCGGCGCGATGTGACNCACTTCACCCAACTGAATTTTTACGAGGCAGCTGACTATCTCGTGCTCGATTCCGCCACGCTCAAGCATCTGGAAATACTAGAGCCGCTCCATCACGAAGCGGCCAAGCCGGCATCTCTATATGCCGCAGTCAACCGCACCTCAACGCCAATGGGTGCGCGGCGATTACGCAACTGGCTGTCGCAACCGCTATCGTCGGTCGAACCGATTNGCCACCGTCAGGAAGCAGTGGCGCGGTTNATCNAAAATGGGNCAGNACTGGACCGATTCCGCGAAAGCTTAAANGAAGTGCGTGACCTCGAGCGCATGATCAGCCGCTTGAGCATCGGCTCGGGTAACGCGCGAGACCTCGTGCAGCTCCGTAGCGCACTTCTGCAGNTACCAGGGCTGCGCAGTATGATCATCGAGGTGCAACAGACGTCCAACCCGATCGAGCCACATCTCAGCGAGGATGTGTTTGAGCAGGATACCGACGAACCACNACCGCTACTAAGCCAGCTCGGCGGGCAGCTGCACGAGTTGCCTGAGGTAGCGNACTTGGTTTCGNGTGCGATCGTCGACGANCCGCCGATGACGTTGAAGGATGGCGGTATCATCCGCGAGGGATTCGACGCTGTGCTCGACGAGTTGCGGCTTGGTGCGACTGAGGGCAAAGACTGGATTGCCCGGCTTCAGCAGGAGGAAATGGAACAAACCGGTATCACCTCGCTAAAAGTGAGATTCAACTCCGTATTCGGCTACTTCATCGAGGTGACGCGCGCCAACCTCGANAAAGTACCGGANCATTACACNCGCAAGCAGACANTAGCCAACTCNGAACGGTTTNTCACACCTGAGTTGAAAGAGATGGAGANCAAAATACTAGGTTCGGAGGAACGCAGTCAAAAACTGGAGTACGAACTGTTCCAGCGCGTACGCGAAAAAGCGCTAAAGTCGTTACCACAGGTTCAGGAGATTGCCTCCAGTCTAGCGCAGCTCGATGTGCTGGCCAGTTTTGCGGAGGTAGCAAGGCTCCACGGACATGTCTGCCCNGATATTCTGGACGAAGGNGTGCTGCAGATCAACGAGGGCCGTCACCCTGTACTCGAGCAGTCCATGACCGGCGAACCTTTTGTGCCAAACGACACGCAGCTCGACCGCACCACCCGACAGGTGGCCGTAATCACCGGGCCCAACATGGCTGGCAAAAGCACCTACATACGGCAAACCGCCCTGCTGTCGTTACTGGCGCATACCGGTGCATTTCTCCCTGCGCGACAGGCGCGCATCGACCTGTTGGATCGTATCTTCACACGCATCGGAGCGAGCGACGACCTGTCGCGTGGCCAGTCTACCTTCATGGTTGAGATGAGTGAGACTGCAAACATTCTGAACAACGCTACCGACCACAGCCTAGTCGTGCTCGATGAGGTTGGGCGCGGCACAAGCACGTTTGATGGCCTGAGCCTAGCTTGGTCAATCGTCGAGCACCTGCATAATCAGGTAGGTGCCAAGACACTGTTTGCCACCCACTATCACGAACTGACCGAGTTGGCCAAACGCCTGCCGCGCCTAACCAACTTCAACGTCGCCGTGCGCGAGTGGAACGACCAGATTGTATTCCTGCACAAAATCCTTGAAGGCGGTGCGGACAAAAGCTATGGCATCCATGTAGCTCGCCTAGCTGGCGTACCAGGACCAGTGATTGAGAGAGCCAAAGCTATTCTTCGCAATCTTGAAGAGACCGAGCTGTCGCCCGACGGTGGCACTCGTTTTGTCTCCCGGCAATCGGCCGAACGCGAAACGTTGAGAAATATAGAACCGCCACCACAACTCGACCTCTTCGCAAGCCAATGACTGCTTGACCTGTGCCTTCCGCTTGACCAAGCTTCGCAACCCGCTCGGAGAGATGGCTGAGTGGTTGAAAGCGCTCCCCTGCTAAGGGAGTATAGGTTAACGCCTATCGAGGGTTCGAATCCCTCTCTCTCCGCCACTTCTTTTTTACGGTTCCCGGTTTTTCGTTTTCCTCTCCAGCCAAGCACTTGGCCAAGTGCGGTTGAAGCTCCGGAGAGGCTTGTTCAAAGGAGCGGGGACATTCCTGTCCCCGAAAAATCCACTGCAACAAACAGAGGACAGGAATGTCCCCTTTCCTTTTTTTCTTCCACTTGGCCAAGCGTTGTTTTCGCTTTGCGCGGGGGGTGTTCTTAAGGCAGCTTTTCCGGGCACCTTTCTTGATATGCACCTGTTTGGGTTCCGCAATTCTTTGCCGGGGTTGATTTTGGCCGTGCTCGGGTCAACCGCCGGTTTTTCCGCTACCGCCGTGGAGTTTGACCGCGACGTGGCACCGATCCTCGTCGGGCAATGTCTCGAGTGTCACAACGGCTCCGACCTCAAGGGCGAGCTGAACCTGTCGCAACAGGCCGGCGCCGCCAAGGGCGGCAAACACGGCCCGGCGGTGGTGGCCGGGAAACCGGGCGAGAGTCTGCTTTGGGAGAAGGTGTCCGGCGACGACATGCCGCCGGATCAGCCGCTTGGCCAAGCGGAGAAAAAGGTGCTGCACGACTGGATCGCAGCCGGGGCCAAGTGGGGCTCGACGGATACCCTCGACCCGTTTCAGTTCACCACGACCAAGCGCGGCGGGTACGACTGGTGGTCGCTCCAGCCGGTGAAGCGCCCCGACCAACCGGCGGTCTCGCAGCCGGATTGGGTCGCCAACCCGATCGATGCGTTCATCCTCGACCGGCTGGATTCCGAAAAGCTCAGTCCAAGCGCCCCGGCGGATCCGCGGGCGTTGATCCGCCGACTTTATTTTGACCTGACCGGCCTGCCTCCCTCGGCGGAGCAGGTCGCGGCGTTCGTGGCCAACCCGACTGATGCCGCCTACCGGCGCGTGGTCGACGACCTCCTCAGCTCGCCGCACTACGGCGAACGCTGGGGCCGGCACTGGCTGGATCTCGCGCGGTTCGGCGAGAGCGACGGTTTCGAGCGGAACAACGTCCGCAACAACCTCTGGCCGTATCGCGACTGGGTGATCCGCGCGCTGAACGACGACATGCCGTACGACGAGTTTGTGCGGATGCAGGTCGCTGGCGACGTGCTCAAGCCGGGTGACCCAGCCGGGCAAAAGGCGGTCGGCTTCCTCGTCGCCGGGCTGCACAACACGGTCGTGGGCGGCAGCGAGTTCATGAAGAAAACCGCGCGACAGGACGAGCTTGAGGAGATCATCGGCACGGTCGGGCAGACGTTCGTCGGGCTCACGGTCAACTGCGCGCGCTGTCACAATCACAAATTCGATCCCATCCAACAAAAGGAATATTATCAGATGACCTCGGCAATCGCTGGGGTGTTTCACGGGGAGCGCAACGTCTCCGACCCTGAGCTGGCTCGGCAACGTGAGGTGCTGCGCAAACAGATCGCCGCGCTGGGCGAGGAGTTGGCCGAGATCGAGAATCGCGGTCGCGAAGCCGCCTTGGCCAAGCGGAAAGAAGGTGGCCCCTCAGACAAACCGGAGCCGCCGAAGCCTCTGGCTCGGTGGGAGTTTGACACTGGCCTCGAGGACAGCCTCGGCTCGCTTCACGGCGTGGCCAAGGGCGATGCCCGGATCCAGGGCGGGGCACTGGTCGTCGATGGCAGCGACGCGTGGGTCGAGACGGCTCCGCTCGCGGCTCCGTTGAAGGCGAAGACACTCGAGGCGTGGGTGCAACTGGGCACGCTCGATCAAAAGGGCGGCGGCGTGATCGGCGTGCAGAGCAAAGACGGTAAGTTTTTTGATTCCATCGTGTTCGCCGAACGCGAGGCCCGGCGCTGGATGCCCGGCAGCAACGGCCTTGTCCGAACCAAGTCGTTCGGCTCACCGGAGGAAAACAAGGCACACCAGCAGCCGGTGCACGTCGCCATTGTCTACCACGAGGACGGCACGATCACCGGCTATCGCAACGGCCTCCCACACGGCAAACCGTACAAGACCGGGCGGTACGATTTTCCCGCCGGCAGCTCGCAGATGATCTTCGGCATGCGCCACCGCGGAGGGGGCAACAATTTCCTAAACGGCAAAATTCACCGTGCCCAGCTTTACGACCGAGCGCTTGGGCCGGACGAAATCGCCGCCTCGGCCGGGGTGGAATCGACGTTCGTCGGCGAGACGGAACTGGCCGCCGCGCTGGACGCGAAACAGCAGGCCAGACGCAAGGCGCTCAAGGATCAACTGACCGACCTGACCGGCCGCGAGCGGGCGCTGGGCAACGGCTCGTCGATGAAGGTTTACACCGTGGCCGCCCGCGGCAACCCCGGCACGGTGCGGCTACTGAAACGCGGCAATGCGATGAACGAAGGCGAAGTCGTTCGGCCCGGCGCGGTCGCGGCGCTGCGGATGTTGAAGAGCGACTTTGGCATCAAGCAGGACGCATCCGACAACGAACGGCGCAGGCAGTTGGCGCGATGGCTGACACACCCGGACAATCCTTTGTTCCCCCGCGTGCTGGTCAATCGACTGTGGCATCATCATTTCGGCACCGGCATCGTCGAGACACCGAACGACTTTGGCTTCAACGGCGGCCGCCCCAGCCACCCAGAGCTGCTAGACTGGCTGGCAGCGGAGTTCACTGACAACGGACTCCGGCTCAAGGCGATGCATCGGCTGATGGTCACCTCGAACACTTACCGGCAATCCGCCGCGCCTCGGGAGGACGGGCTCGCGGTCGATGCCGACAACCGGCTGTTGTGGCGCAAGTCACCGGTGCGGCTCGATGCCGAGTCGTTGCGCGACGCCGTGCTCGCCGTCTCCGGCCGGCTCAACCCGAAGATGGGCGGCCCCGGTTTTCGGGACGTCTCCATCACGCCCAACAACGGCACCACGTATTACGAACCGATCTACCCGCAAGGCGACGAGTTCAACCGACGCACGGTCTACCGGTTCAGTCCACGGGGCGGGCGCAGCGCGATCCTCGATACTTTCGACTGCCCGGACCCCTCCACGACAGCACCGCGCCGCGCCGTGACCACCACCCCGCTGCAGGCGCTCGCGCTGCTCAACAACCACTTCATCCTGAGCAAGGCCGGCGCGATGGCCGATCGCGTGACAACCCATGCCAAGGGCAACCTCGACGCGCAGGTGACGCAGGTGTTTCGAGACGCATTCCAGCGCGAACCGGACGCCGACGAGTTGCGCTTGGCCAAGCGCTTGGCCAAGGAGTACGGCCTCACCACGCTTTGCCGGTCTCTGTTTAACAGCAATGAATTTGTCATCCTCAACTGATATGAACGACTTGGGCATACTGAATCGACGGGAGTTTTTCAACTGGGGCATCCGGGGCATCGGTGCCACGGCGTTCGCGAGCCTGCTGGCGCGTGATACCACCGCCCGGGCGGCGGCGCTTGGGCAGGCGACGTTCCCGAACTTCGCGCCCCGGGCCAAGAGGGCGATCCACATCAGCCTCGTCGGCGGCATGAGCCACATCGACTCTTACGACTACAAACCCGGGCTGGACAAGGCCCAC
>PBKH01000043.1 GCA_002721375.1 Verrucomicrobiales bacterium | reverse complement strand
CGATCTCGATGATGGTGCGAGACTTCGCGGATTTTGCGTCGATGCGGATTCGGGTCGGCAGTTCCCAATCTAAGGTCGGGGCCGACTTTCCCAAATCGGCGATTCGTTCCTCGAACTCCGGCGTTTCACCAGGCAACAGCGACTGAAAGAGCAATTGCTTGAATGTGTCGCGCTCGGCTGGTCGGACAAGGTTGCCGGTGCGGGCGTTGACGACAGCGAAGGTGTCCATAATGATTCCGTCACCACGTGAGAAAACCCGTGCATTAAGGATACTGAGCCCCGTCGCGCCAAGCGCGCCGCAAATCAATGTGAAGAGTCCCGGTCGATCCCAAGTACAGATCTTGACTGAGCTGTAGCCCCGTGCAGTTTGGTCATACCACGAGATCACGGGTTCCAGCGCCTCTGGACCTGCTGCGGTGGCGACATGTAAGAGGAAGCGGTGTATTTGTTCTAGGTCTATGTGGATGTGCTCGAGAGAGTGCGTTCGGAAATACCGCGGTGTGAGATGCTGGAAATGCGCATCAAGTTCTTCCTCAGGCAGGTGCGGTGGCAATTGGTCGCGTACTTCCTGCTTGAGTTTTGCCAAGCGTGACTTTTCCGTCCGGGAATATTCTTGGCCACCGGCCATGCGGCGTCCGGCGCGGCGGTACAAAGTTTGCAGCAATGTATTCTTGAACTCGTTCCACAGGTCATCACTTGTTCCAAGTGAGTCAGCGAATGTTAGTAGCGTTAGCATGGCTAGATTCTCCTCGTCTTGTACGGCCTCGGCGAACTGGCGGATGACTGTGGGCGAGTCGATATCGCGTCGCTGGGAAACCTCAGCCATGAGTAGGTGATTCTGCACAAGGAACCGGAGGCGTTTCAGGCGGCGTGGTGTGAGGCCAAGCCGTTCGCCGACGCGCTGGGCGATGTCGGCGCCGTCCTTTGCATGGTCGCCGCTCTCCATACCCTTTCCGGTATCGTGTAGGAACAGCGCGAGGTAGAGCAGGTATGGCAGATCGATATCCTGAAGAATGTGGCTGTAGTGGATGAACGGTGGCGACTTGGAGTTCCATACCTGGTCGAGTTTCTCGAGGCATACGAGCGTGTGTTCATCGGCAGCATAGGCATGAAAAAACTCATGCTGTACGAGGCAAGTCATCCGGCCGAACTCTGGAATATAGCGTCCGAGGAGGCCGACTTCGTGCATGACTCGTAGTGAGGGTGCGACGCTGCCTCGCCGATTAAGAATCTCACGGAATGTCTCGTGCACATCGGTGTCTAGGATGAAACTATTGTCGATCAACTCTGAGCTATCGCGGAGCAATTGGATCAAGTCAGGATGAAAGTCTAGGCCACGCTGCTGTGCGTGGAGAAAGACGCGCATTAGTCGGTGCGGCTGATCTTTGAAAACTTCCGATGAGGCTGGCGTCATTTCGCCGCCTATGAGGTTGAAACCGTCGATTGTCTCTGTCTTTATACCGGCACCTAAAAGACTACCTAGCAGAGGTATTCGATGCTGAGATTTTGGGCGCAGCGCCAAGCGTCGCTCAACTGTGTGGGTGATTAGATGAATAGCGCGTAGATGTATGTAAAGATCGCGCATGAATACTTCGAGCCGCCGTGCTGGCGAGCGGTCCTTGTAGCCCAGCTGCCAGGCGACTTTCGGTTGTAGTGCCTTGGGAAGCGCATCGACAGGGCGTTTGGATTGGTAATGCAGCTCGTTGCGGACCCGTAGCAGGAAGTTATAGCCGGCTTCCAGCTGTAGTCGATCTCTGGTGCGGATCATATTTTTTAACTCAAGCTGTTCAAGCGTCCGGACGCTGTACTTAAAGTAGGTCATCCAAAGAAGATTCTGGTAGTCGCGCAGGCCTCCGCAGCCGTTCTTTATGTTTGGCTCTTGCATTAGTGCGGAGTTGCCGAATTTTGTTCGCCGCGCGTTCTGGTCGCACAGGCGCATCTGTAGGTAAGCGGCGACATGGTTGCGAACGCATCGTGCATCGATACGCTTTTGAAACTCGCTGAACAGTGTGGTGTCGCCGATTACGAGACGCGATTCGATTAGCGAAGTTTTTGTCTTCATGTCGTCGTTGGCGATGTTGATCGCATCCTGTGTGTTACGTACGGAGTGGCCGACCTTTAAGCCGAGGTCGTAAAGCGTGTAAATCAGGCCGCCGGGGCCTGTCAGATGTTCGAGAAGTGGATTGCTATAGATTCGAGTCAGTCTTGGTGCCGAGCCGTCGTGCAGCAGCATTATATCGATGTCGCTATGCGGGCTGAGTTCCTCGCGCCCGTAGCCACCGATTGCGACGAGCGAGACCTTGAGTCGTCCGGCGCCCTTAATAGTTTTAAAGTTTGCTAACGACCAATCGAACAACGCGATAAGCAGCTTGTCGATCATCCCCGACTGTCCATGGCAGACCTCGAGACCTTTCCCTCCATCACGATGCCACTTTTGTAGGCGGGCTGATTCGGCCTTTAGATAGCGTTTAAGTTTCGGTAATTCCGCGCTTGGGGTGCTATTTGCGGGAATGACCAGTGAATCGATTGGGCTAGGTGTAGCGTTTTTCGGCACGCGAAACCATTCTAGCTGCGGCTGCTTAACGAAACAATTCCGCTTGGCCAAGAGCCGGTTTTTCTTTTGCTCGTAACCTTGCTGCTTGGCCAAGCGTAACCTAGGTTTTTGCGGCATGGTTGACAGGAATGATCCCGACGTGGCCCTGATGCTGAGGGTGAAAGAGGGAGACTTATCGGCCTATGAAATGCTGGTGGAGCAGTTCAAACAGCCAGTGATGAACCTTTTGCATCGGTTGATCGGTGACCCAGACGAGGCTGAGGACATTGCCCAGAATGTTTTTCTTCAAGTTTGGAAAACCCGCGAGCGTTATGAGCCGGCTAGTAAATTCACCACCTGGCTTTTCACAATTGCCCGCAATCTGGGGTTGAATGAGATCCGTCGGCGAGCGCGGCATCCGGCTGATTCACTCGACGAGCCTCGTCCCGATAATGATGGCCAGCCGATTCGCATTGTGGAAGATTCTACCAGTTCAATTCCGGCTGATGCCTCGCTCAGCGCCGAACTGCGGGCCAAGGTAGAGGAGGCGCTGATGGATTTACCGGAAAAACAACGTACCGCACTGATGCTTTGCCGTGACGGAGGTGTCAGCTATGAGGAAATCGCTGAGGTTCTTGGAGGTATTTCACTGACGGCCGTCAAGTCGATCATTTTTCGAGGCCGTGCGGTGCTCAAAAACCGCCTGAAACCATATCTGAAATCAGGTGAATGGCATAAAAAATGATATTTTGGCAAAACTTTTGGCTGGCTCAGGTTTTTAAGTAAATGAGACAATGAATCAACCCATGCTTGAAAAACTGTTTCAAACGGCAAACAAACGAGATCTGAACGAGGCTGAGTTGACTCAAATGGAGGATTGGCTTGCTTCTAATCCCGTTGAACGGGCTGAGTTGGAAGCGGTCGATCAACTGCTGAACGAACTGCCTGATGAACCTGTGGCGTCTAATTTCACTACCCGTGTATTGCAGGAAATTCGTAGTGCGGAGGATAATAGCCCAGCTCGCGTTACAGCGTCGTGGTGGAAAATCATCACGCCACGTTTTAGTTCCATTAATATAGCGGCCACTGCTGTTGCAATGGTGCTACTAATTGGCGGTGTAGTCTACCAGTCGCATCTTAATAAGAATCGGGTTGAAGTTGCGGCAAGTTTGCAGGCTGTAGCCACTTTTGCCGAGATGTTCCCTGTTGTGCTGAATGATTTTGATGCCATAGAAGTCATCGGCCAAGCCGATCCAATTGACGAGGAGCTCTGGGCTGCCCTGAAGTGATCAATGAGTGTGTGTGCGACATTGGCCCGGCTGTTTCATTTGTCTATTTTGGCTGTGGGAATAGCGATTGGTGTGTCGGCTGCCGAGTCGCCGTTTGCTATTTTTAAAAAAGTCGTCTCCTTGCCCGAGACTGAACGTGAGGCAGCGATGACTCAGTTTAAGCTCTCCTCCGAGCGCAAGCGCAATATTGTATTATCAAAGGTGCGCGAATATTCCGCCCTACCCGAGACAGAGCGCAACCGAAAGCTCGACGTGCTGGATTTTCGTTGGCATCTGTTGCCGCTTATGAAGGCGCCGAAGGCTGAGAGGGGTGATAGGTTGGCGTCCGTGCCGGAGCGGTTTCGTAATTATATCGAACGGCGCCTAGACGGCTGGGACAAGCTGGATTCTGGAGTTCGTCTCGAACTGCTGAGGAATGAATCTTTTTTGCGTTACCTATCTAGTTTTGGCCGGGGTCGACATTCCCGCGTTGCCATGACAAATCACATCGGTCAAATGCCACCTCGGTTGAAGGAGGGTATCGAGGGGAAAATCACCGCTTGGCGTGAAAAGCCAAAGACCGATCGACGTAGGATGACGCGTCAATTCCACCGGTTTTTTGATTTGCCGAGCAAGGAGCAGGAACGTGCCTTGCGTCAACTGTCCCGTCGCGAGAGGGAACGAATGGAGTCTAGCCTTGCTCAGTTCAAGGTCATGACTCCCGCGCAGCGTGAGCTAGTCGTTCGGTCATTCGATAAGCTGGCCAACATGTCGCAGGCGGAGCGAGCTGCCTTCTTTCGCAATACCGAGCGTTGGAAAGGTTTGACTGAGGTCGAGCGCAAAACTTGGCGCACGCTCGTGAACAAGATGCCACCATTGCCGCCTGGTTTCGGGAATGAGGCTCAGCCTCCGATGCCGCCCGGCCTAATCGACGAGTCTGTACCGGTCCAGACCATCGTCACCAACACCATTCGCTGAACGGCGAAATGGATCCCGTTGCCTTCAAGTTCGGTGGCTTTGCAGTCTACTGGTATGGCATCTTTGTGGCCGTTGGGTTTTTCGCCGGGTTATGGACTGCCAGTCGTCGGTGCATTCTTGACAACATCGACGGCAAAGTTATTTCCGATCTTGGTGTATGGATCATTATTGCTGCCATGCTTGGTGCTCGTGTGCTTTATGTTATTTCCCACTGGGAGGATCAATATGCGGGAAAACCGTTTTGGAACGTGCTGGATTTTCGCGCCGGTGGACTCGTATTTTATGGCGGTTTCATCGGTGCGGCGCTGGCGGTGATCCTGTACACTCGTTTGTACGGTAAACAGCCTCTATGGAAAATCGCTGACGCTTTTGCTCCGAGCATTCCGCTGGGTCACGCGTTAGGGCGGATTGGCTGCTTGATGTATGGCTGTTGTTACGGCACGGCTTGCGATCTACCCTGGGCTATTAAATTTCCAGCTGGTAGCCTCGCCTATGATGCCCTTGGTCAAGCACTGGACAATGCAGCCCATTCCGTAGATCTTCATCCTACGCAGATTTATGCTGCGTTATTGAATCTGGCACTTTACGGCGGCTTGGCTTGGCTGTACCGGCGCAAGCGATTTAACGGACAGGTATTTGCAGTTTACATTGTTGGTTACTCGATAAACCGATTCATTGTCGAGTTTTTCCGGGGTGATTATTCCGCAGGTGAATTGTGGCTTGGCTGGATTAAACCCGGACAACAACTGAGTCTTATGTTGTTGCCTATTGGCATTATATTGTTCTTTTTTTTCTATCTTCGCCAAACCAAAGCTGAAAACTAATTAGTTTTTTTAGGGTGCCTTAGATGGGCTTTAGCTTTATTTATAACCAAGACCATTGACCATGGTATTAGTGTGGTTTGGCTGAATTGGAAGGTGATTTTTTGTTTCCGGGTATTCGGACGCATTTGGCGTTTTTGCACGCTTCGCCACTTTTCTTTTCGTTCATGTCGCAACAGTCATTCATGCCGCAGCATGGATCGCCTTCGCAACAGGCGTGTGCGACAACGCCGTGTTGATTCAGCCGTTGAGTGGTCTGTTGCTCTGTCTCTGAGGCACAACCAACGAATAGGGCCACTCCAATTAAAGCGGGAAAAAAACGATTCATATCCAGTTGTCTTGCTTCGAACGAGACTAAGCTAGTTTTCATTGGTGTCAATTCATCGCCTGAGCCAACGAGTTGCCAGGGCCACGCTCCACTGGAATTTGCGGGCGTGCTCNCGGATAAGGAAAGGGAGATTCCATGTGGCGTCGAGGGAGAAGTCCGGGGATAGAATTTCTTCGAGATTTTCGATGGTCTTCGCTTGCCCAAGTACTTGGGTGCCGCCTAGCCACTTAGTTTTAGGCGTGTACTCCTCAAGCCAGGTACAAGGTGTGGCGATTATTAACTGGCCGTTGGTTTTGAGNAGGCCGGATAACTGTTCAAGGCATTTGGCCGGGCAAGGGAGACGATCGATGAGATTGGCCATCAGAACGACATTAAATCGGCCTAGGCCATCCCGTAAAAAGGTGGCGTCTCCCTGCTCAAAGTGGACTCGCTTGCGATCCACATCGTTTGGAACTTCGGCGACTGCCGCTTGTCCAAGCTCGCCCTCGACTACGAACGAGTAGTCTAGACATCTGTTCCGCTGGAGTAACTCGGCGGCTGAAATAAAACTACTAGACAGATCGATGCCGATAGCTTCGCTGCAGTGCCGGGCGAGCTCGAAGGTCGNGCGGCCCACGGCGCAGCCTAGGTCGAGCGCTCGGGCATCGGCCGGGATTCGCTTGGTATCGACGCATTGTGTGACACAACGGACCGGGTAGTCGAGCGCACCGGTAGGACCAAAATTCCATGGTAGCACCTCATCCGGTTTGCCGTAGTGGAACAGCAGATATTCGGAGAGCGCCTTGTCCGTCTCGTAAAAACCGTTGGCCATCAAATGGAGTCGAGATAGGCGAGTAGGTCGGCTAATTGCTCCGGAGTCAACCCGGCGACAAGCCCGGGCGGCATGGAGGAAGCCAAGATTTTCTCGCGTTTTTTGATCTGCTTGGTCTGGAGGTTGGTTGCGATTCCTGCGGCATTTCGGATGCTGATAGTGTCTGCGCTTTCCAGAGTAACGAAGCCAAGGTGTACCGAGTTGTCCTTCAAGGTGAACGAGTAGGTGTCGAAGCCCTGAGCGACGACGGCGTTGGGGTTGAGGATGGACTGGATCAACTCACGAATTTTATAGCGCTTACTGATGTCTGCAAGGTGAGGGCCTTTCGGTGTCTGTCCTTTCCGGGTGGTATGGCAGACAATACAGGCTTGGCTGGTGAANAGTTTTTCTCCGCGCTTGGCAACGCCCTTGGCTTTGATGGCTCGATCGGTGGCGTTTTTTTCGCCGAGGGAGACGATCCAGGTTTTGGGATCGCCGGTTGCCGCCGGGATACGGATTGGCCCATTGTAAGTGTCGGCCTTGGCGGTTGGCTGCCCAGTGGGTAAGCCGCTGATCTTGACCTTGTGTCTTGCGAGGACGGCTTTGACAAGGTCTACCGTCTCCTTGGGCGCTTGGCNAAGCGCGGTCTTAAGGCCNGACTCGATCCTGTCGCTTCCGCTCCACTTGACNCGGTCAAAGTACGGCCCGCTGGTGTCCGGTCGNGTGCCCCACCANCCTTGGTTGTATTCGCTCTCGCGATGGTAGAGCCTAACGAGCGTGGTGATTGTCACGAGGTCGAGCTTGTCCTTGGCCTGACTGATGAGTATGTCCACGATCTTATCGTCGTGAATGTATTTGAGCACATTCAACGCAGTGGCCCGATGATCTGTGTCGAGCGCGGNCAACAAGGTATCGACTGGTTTGAGGGCGACGAGCGTGCGCGTGGCCAAGTGTGGGATCACTGCACTAGGGTTGGGTTCGTTTTGATTGGGCTGCTTGTTTAAACGCGGCGCGATGGCGTACGGCAGGATATCTTTTGCGGCTGAGGCATCCCCGAGACGGCCAAGGCTGACGAGTGCTTGGGCACGGGTGCGCAGGTTGTCACTCTTGAGCGCACGGACGAAGGGCGTTTGCTCAATACCCTCGAGTTCGCTGGTACGGTCGGTGAGTGCGCGCAGAGCAAACTCGGTGATATCGGCCTGTTCGCTGAGTTTCATTAGATTGGCCGTAGCCTTGGCACCATCAAGTTGTTTCAGGGTGAAGATCGCGGCTACCCGGCCGGCAAGCGGTATTTCCGTATTGGAAGCAATGTTGACAAGTGATTCGGTTCGTTGCGCACTGCGGCCTCGCCGGAGGATCTCGAGTTGGGCATGCAGGTTTTGCACTTGGCTTGGGCCAGTGAGCAGTGCGTAAAGTTCCTTTTCGTTGAGNTGATTNACGGAGGGGAAAGGCTCAGGTTTGTAGTTTTTCGGTAAGAGTTGTACGACATACCCGACGTTTGGATGGCTGTAGCTGAAGCCGCCGCCTTGCCAACTGGAGACGTACATCCGGCCGCTGCCGTCGACGTCGATATCGGTCGGCCGGTTGATCGCGAGGAAAGTTTCCTGATGCGCATCAAAAGTGGCACCGTTGGGCGAAGGATTGTGCAGGAAAACCGCGCTGCGGCCCCAATCGCAGGTGTAAACGCCGTGGCTGAAAGGCTCGGGCCAGCGGGTGTCATGATAGAACATCCCGCCACANCCCGATCCNCCACCGTAGTCGGCCAGCGTTGGCATGATTTCATCCGAGAAATTTTTGTACCACGATGGGTAGCCATACTCGGCGGTCTGGATAATATGAGAAAATCGAATGTCCCAGCCACCGCCGTCGTTGGTGTTGTCGCGGGTAAAAATATTCATGTATGGGTCGATACAGGCGTCTAGGATGTTGCGTTGTCCCCAGCTGTAGATCTCCATATCGGTGCCATCAGGGCGCACCCGGATAATCCCGCCGCCGCGTCGACTTAACGTGCGGCCGTCCNCGCCAACCGCCTTGTAAAAACCGAAGTCGCCCACTGCGATGTAGATCCATCCGTCGATGCCCATGCGGATCCCGTTTGTTGTATGGTCTGCNCCGCGTTTACCGACGTAATCAGTGCTGATGCCACTGACCAAANGTTTCTGCCGGTCTGCCACGCCGTCATGGTCGGTATCCTTGTAGAGCGTGAGATAGGGCGGGTGCAGTACCCAGAGATGGCCGTTGTCGTAGATCAACCCGCGGGGATGATCCATCTTGGCGAAGGTATTTATCTGATCGGCCCTACCGTCGCCATCTGTGTCAAGACACCTCACTACGCGGCCTCGCCCCTTTTCCTTGCCGAGCGAGCCTTGCTCATCGATTCCGACAAAGAGTTCACCAGTCGATGCTGCTGTGAGGCAGACCGGATAGTTTACCAGCGGCGGCTGGGCGAAGATGGTCAGTTTGAATCCGTCCGGTGCTTTTACGTTGGGTTCGTTAGTTTTTAGAGAGGCATTGGTGCTTTTCTGTGAGGCTTTGATGACCTTGCGGGGTAACTCAGGAAGCGAGCCTGTATGGGCCTCAAACTCCCANAAACTCCCCCAGTAGGCAGGCTTGGAACCAAGGTAGGTGATTTTGAAATAGCGCGTGTTNTTAGCTTCAACTTTATGAGGGGTAACCTGACGAACATCTTTGTTTTGTGACTGNTCAACAAGCAGCTTCCAGTTTTTGGCATCCAANGANCCTTCGATCCTATACATATATGCGCCNTTGGCCTTTTCCCAAATGAGGCGGATNTTTTCGATGTCCTGCGCCTGGCCAAGGTCCACCTGCAGCCACGAACCGGCAGAGCTGTTGGCGGCGCACCATCGGGTGGTGGGATCNCCATCGACNGCATACTTGGCNAGGTTGCCCTTGTTAGANTCTTCGGAACTGGCCGTTACTTTTTTGCCGGAGGCAGCGTTCCNTGGAACGTTATTTTTGGCGTTTTTTTTTCCGGCAGCTGACTTGGGTTTGGGCTTGCTGTTGAGNTCGAACGTTTCGTTTTTCGGTTTAGCCACCTTTATGTCTTCGCGTTTTACTGCCCAGAGCAGTCCCCGTGCGACGAGGTTGAGGTNTCGTGGGTCGGCTACGGTGACGTTGTTGTGTCCGATGGAGGTGCTGAAGACGCGCGTACCGTTNTAGTCGTTCGTCCAAGCAACGACAGCTTTGCGTTTACCCTGTACGCCGCGGGCGACGACCTTNGCGTTTGGGAGCACCTGTATGTTGTTGTAAAGTTCCTCCCGCTGTGTTGTCCAGTTCTCGACATCTTTGGTAATGAACGGGACGTTATTTTCAAATTGGATTTCAATAGGCTGCTGTGGGCCGTGGCCGGTCGATTGTAGGCCAATGTACTCAAACCACTTTGCATTGTCGGCACCGATTTTGACCGGCTTGCGGAAGTCACCTGAGCGGTACGAGTGCATGGCGCAGTGGAGGTTTACTCCGGGGATGCCTTTGCGATGCGGCGCGAGCACATCATCTATGATTTCATGGTCACTGATTCCAGCTGCGCACTCGTCGTGAATGATTACGTTGTAGCCCTTGGCGTAATCCGGTTTGCCGAAGATAGGTAGTGGAGGTTTTGTGCTTTTGTCGTCTGTATGAGCCTGGTCGATGACGATATTGATCCGGCGCTCAAGACCCTGCTTGAGGATGTCTTTTTGCTTGGCGTAGTCGTGGCAGCAGCCGCCGGTAATCAGCAGGGCACGCAGCGGTTTGTCCGCGGCATGGAGACTTACAGCTAGAAAGCCGACCAAAGCGAAAATGCAATTTAGGGCTCGCATGGGTGTTCGGAGTTAAAGTTTAAGATTGGTCCAATGCGTTGAGAAGGTGCGCTGCGGGTTGGTAGTTTTCAAGCACAACAACTGTCTCGCCGTTGCGGTGCATGCGTGCCTGTCGGACGTTGATGTCGGGAGTCTTGCTTGGAGAAAATAGTATATCGTCATGAGTAGCATTGTTGGCCTTGGCGAATTTGTCCGGGGTCAGGTCGCCTCCGAGATGGTCGCTACGGCCGGTGGCCACGTGCAGGGTGCCGAGGATTTTTTCGTCCTGAATGTCGCGTCCCGAGACTGGCAGTTCCTGCGTGCCGAAGCCAAGTTCGCCAAGTTCTCCGGTCACCGGGTCGCTCTTGAGTTTAGCGTTATGGGAGTCGATCGTCGTCTGCTCGCCATAAAGAAGTTTGGCGTTTACAATTTTTCCACCCTGGACGGTTTGAAGTCCAAAAGTGCCATCCGCGTACTGCATGACGAAACGACCTTTGCCGTCGGTGGGGACAAAGTAAACTTCGCCGGCAGGTAGATTGGCTACATCAGGCTCGTTGACAAGGCAGATCCCGTGGCTTTTCTGTGCCTCTTGTTGGCCACATTCGAGCTTGAGCGTGTAGGTGTCTTCGCCGTAGTGAAAATCGATTTCAAAGTAATCGGCGCGGGTCAGTGCCAGTCGCAGCTTCTCCGCGTCTCGGCTCACCTCATTGTAATCGACTGCGAGGCCACTACTCAAAATGATGTCGTTGATCCCGTGCAATGTTGCTCCGCGGAAGCCGATCTGCTTTGCAAATGCTGTCAGCGGTGCTGTAGCGGAATAGGTCGAGATACATAGAATGATGTCATAATTTGAGTAAACATCGCGCTCGAGGCTAAACTCGGTGCCATCCGGCGCGACAGCCAAGTCTGGTAAGTCGAGGTTGCTGCCTCCGGTTTCTATATATGCAAAGAAATCACCGCCTGTAAGGCCAAGTTCACCCATCACTCCGTTATGCAGAGACTTGTAGAATGATTCGTGAGCATGCCGCTGAATGGAAAATTCGGGTTTGTTGAGAAACTCAAAATTATGAAATAGTTTCAAGTCGGGCAGATCAATTAAAATACAAATTTTTTCACCGTTTTTCGGCTTAAACGTATTTTTTAGTAACCTAGAAAGACAGAATTTCGGATAAGTTCTAGTATCCATAAGGTCTAAATTATCAATCTGAGATAAATCGGCAAATAATTATAATTATTTTGGATCTAAGTTCTGTTTCAAATCATTTGCGTTGATAATTGATTCAACGCCATTTTTTGGGACTTTGGCCTTGGCGATCCAGAGTAANCCATTAAGAACTGCCTTGCGGAAATTGTTGTTGCCCCAGTTTAGATGTTTATGGCCGCCGGTGAAACCGAATCCGCGTCCGCCGTTNTTGCGGACATACGACCACATCATAGTTTCCGCCTGGCCTTTGTCGGCTTGGATGTGCTTGTACGGGCCTTTGGGCCAGACGTATGGACCATTACGCACCTTATCGCTGGGGGTGGCGACGAGGATTGGGGTAATCTTACCCACGCCATCTTTGCGGAAACGCATGTTGAAATACCACTCATCGACTACTTTGAATGGCTTGACGCCCCGCGNGATTGGATGGTCGGGGAAANTCTTGAAGTCTGGTGCCCACATNGGGTTCACCGAAAAGGCATGCTCGTAGTAACCGCCAATCCAGTTTTGCATGTACTTGCCGGGATCACCTTTGGGCACCTCTACCCCGTAATGCGCGCNGCCGATCCCGATGCCTNTATTTGCAAGTTNGTCGATCAATTTTGCCCGGTTTTTCTGAATAGCCGGGTGGCCGCCACCTCCATCGGCGTAGATCAACACTGCGTCGATGCCATCAAATGCTGAGTCGTTTTTGGGCCAGCCAAAGTCGTGAACCTCGGCCTGGACGCCCTCGACTTTATTGAGACATTTTTGCAGTAGAAGTGATCCAGCGCGAAACTCATGGTCGCCCGGTCCGTGGCTGGGTCGCCCGGCTATAAGCAGTATTTTCTTATCGATACCTAGACCGCTTCCCAAGCCGCTCATTAGGAGGGTGGCGACCAGCAATACATTTTTTGCAGCAGAGTGCATACGGGGAGGAAACGCCAATCTGCTGGAAAAATTAAGCTAAAAATTTCTTGGCTAAGCACTAGTGTGAAGATAATTTGCCCCAGCGGCAGATGCCGTTAATAATATGTTCTGGGGTGTACTATTAGCTTTAGTAGCTGGAGGAGTTTTCGGTTTCTCCGTGTTATCCGATCAATTTGAATTAGTGGAGACTTATAAGGAGATGGGAGTAGGTATTGGGATTGGGGTTGCTACGGCTACGGTTATCTTCTTGCTTGGTGCCGGAGTTGTTTCGGCTATGGANTATGCTCGGAAGCGCAAGGCTTCTTGATAAACCGCGCTTGGCATGAGCGCGTTCCATTCCTCTGTTAGCAGTCTTTATGTGCATGTGCCATTCTGCGCGGCAAAGTGCGATTACTGCGCCTTCTATTCAGAGTCGTCCGGCGACGGGCAGATGAACCGATATGTCGACGCGCTGATTAGTGAGATGGAAATAGTTGCGTCGACGGTCAAGCCGCGGACTGTTTTCTTCGGAGGTGGTACTCCTTCCCTGCTAAGCCTCAAACAGTGGCGACGCATTCTAGAAGCAATGGAGCGGTTCGANTTGCTTGGTGCTGANGAGTGGACGGTCGAGTGCAATCCTGCCACTGTCTCGACGGAGAAGGCTCGGCTTTTGCGCGACCATGGCGTGAACCGCATCTCGATGGGCGTGCAGTCGCTCGACGAGCGGTTGCTTAACCGGCTCGGCCGCATCCATTCGCGTGAAATGGTTTTCAAGTCGTTCGATCGACTGCGCGTCGCCGGGTTNGATAACATCAACCTTGATCTCATGTTTGCCATNCCCGGCCAGACGTTGGACCTTTGGCAGATTACNCTGGCCGAGGCGATCGCGATGGGGAGCGAACACATCTCCAGCTACGAGGTGATCTACGANGATGACACACCTCTCTACGAGCAACTAAAGGCGGGCGAATTTGATGTCGACGAGGAGTTGGCATGCGCNATGTATGACGAGTTGATCGATACTGTTACGGCTGCTGGCTTTGTGCAATATGAGGTGGCGAATTTTGCGCGCCATGATGGCAAGTCAGGTAACGAACTGCCGTCGCGAGCCTGCCAACATAATGTTAACTATTGGCGTGGTGGTTCTTGTCAGGCTCTTGGGCCAAGCGCAACCGGTTATGTAGATGGCCGCCGAATCCGNAACATTGCCAACACCGATCGATATTGTGAACANCTCGCTCTTGGCCAGCGGGCGCACGAGTCAGTCGAGCAGCTTTCGCCTTTAGCCAGTGCTGGTGAAACGGCGGCGTTCGGTCTGCGGATGAACGTTGGCTGGCCCTTTGAGCTGTTTGAGCGAACCACTGGTTGTGACTTGCGAATCGGTTGGATTGCCGAAATGAAGCGCACAGTTGATTCCGGATGGGGGGTGCGAAATGAAGAGCGATTTCACCTTACACGNCAGGGAATGCGATTTGCTGACACAGTTGCNGAGTGGTTCATTCGGCCGGAGCTGTGACGGCGTGATATTGACCGTGCGACGGGNCGTCAAGGCGCGTTGTTCGGCCGTTTGGCCAGAGAATCTCGACGAACTCTACTGCCGTCTGACCAAGCCCGAAATGGGCGATNGGCGCATGCTGCGAACGGTACGAATCGCCGTTGACAATGTAGCGCCATTGGTCGCGGTCGCCGGCACGGAGGCGGACTTTGGTTCCGTTGAGCGACGGGCACGAATCGCTGCGCGACAAGAGCACTCCCACCCACCTGTTGTTACTCGGCCAGAGGTTGCGGGCCATCAGTAATCCCTGCGATCCCGGTTCAGGCCACACAGAAAAATGGGTNAAGAATAGGTCGAGTCGTCCGTCGCCGTCGATGTCGCCGCTGGCGACGTTACGCGAGTCGATCTCATGTGACGTGTTCATAAGATAGGCCACGTTGTCGAGCGATTGGTTTTCGCGGTTGAGCAGTAGACGATTCTTCTCATAGCCGCCGTATGAATAACCGGCGCCGTANAGGCGACTTGAATTGCCGCGGGTATAAACCTCCATAGCGGGATTCGGTTCTGAATTGGCGTGATAAATGTCGTGGCACCAGAATTGCCGTTCGTAATCCTTTACCGAGTCGCGACTCTTGTGGCCGTTGGCGATGAACAGATCGGTGTCCCCGTCGTTGTCGACGTCGAAAGAGGTTGCACCCCATGACCAACCGGTGTTGGCCGTGCGGTCGCCCATNTGGNGNTGCACGAATTTTTTCCCGTCCCCNAAGTAAAGCCGGTTGCCGAATGTTATGTCAGCCAGTCGTTCAGTGTAGTGCTTGTGCGTTGGTGCTGAGAGGTTCATTGAAGCCATCCNTTCGGCGGTCCACGAATTCATCCCAATCATTAGTAGGTCCATTTTGCCGTCGGCATTGTAGTCGGCGAAATTGTGTGNCATACCGAAGCCGAAACGATTTCTGACTAGTCGCGTGGTTGCATCGGTGAATTTACCAGAGCCGTCGTTCAGGAAAAGATCCACCCCGGCGAAGTCGCTCACGACGGTTAAGTCCAGATCGAGGTCGTTGTCGATGTCGGCGAATGATGCACTGTAGGAACGACGATGACGCTTGGCTGACAGTCCAGCTTGGATGGTGTGGTCTGTCAATTGGCCGGTGCCCTCGTTGATCAACAGATAACCGGGGAAACCATCGTTGGCATCATATATCGGTGTAGGCATTTGGCCTTTCACGTAGGGCAATTTGTACTGCGAAAGCCAAAGGTCAGCGTCGCCATCGCCATCGATGTCGCCAGTGGTCATTACCATAGGGTCGAGTATTTTTTCTGGAGCTTGCCAAGCAAGTCGGATCGGGCCAGGAAAGCGCCCGTTGGACTGGCCCTCGATGAGATAAATGCCAGCGTGCCCACATGCGACTACGTCCACCGCGCCGTCGCTGGACATATCTTCGAGTGTGACGTTGAACACGGTTTCGTTAAAAACTGGATATAGTGTTTCCGCCTTGAAATGCCCATCGCCAAGGTTGCGGTAGATTCGGTTTTTGCAGCCTAGGATCACCTCGAGCCGTCCGTCGCCGTTGAAGTCGTACAGNATTAGAGGGTCGATGAAGATGTTACCGTTGTTGGGTNGCACGTCTTTTCGGCTGGGCTNGTTGAATGTTGGTGTTCCGGTACGTTCGAGCCACTCCAGCTCGGTGAGATCGATACGAGCCGGCTGGGGCAGCACTTCTGGTTTTAGTTNGGTNGGCTGCCACTGAACNGAGATGTCGCCTCGCAGAATGCCACGCTTTGTCAAGGTGTCATTGACTAGGTGCAGTGAGATCCAAAAGACCGAGGTCGGNCCGCTAGCGGCGCTTGGCGCGAAGCGGCGATGACGCCATTCGCTTTGCTCAAGGCGCCAGCCGGCAATTCTCCATCGGTCAAGCGCNTCGGCGAACTGCTTGGAGGACCAAACCGGTCCGCCATTTGCCAAGCGAATTCGGCGGATACCCGACTCCCATTCCTCGGTAGGTTGTGNTTGACCAAGCTGCATCGCTTGGAACGGCATGCCGCCGATTAGTTGAAACGGGTCGGCGCCGGCTCGGAGATTGTCCCAGATTTGGATCGCTACTTCGCCGTACTTTCGCGAGGTCAACTCATCTGCCCAAACAGTGGCATCCCATTGTCGGTGCTTGGCTTCGATGGCGGCGACTTGTCTCATTACTGCCTCATCAACGATCCCTCCTGTCTGGTTTGGTTTGGGCCGGGGGAGGGAAGGNGGNTTACTTGGGGTTAGCAGTACAGCCACCGAGCTTANAATTAGCACGGCAAGCACAAGCGCTAGAACTCTGCCAGGGCGGAACAGCACGGCGGGATTGTCGTTGACGTCTCCGCTTTTTCAATGGAAATAAACGGTTGGACGACTTCCGCTTTCTTGACACCGGATTTACCTCTGCGATGATGCCGCGCCATTTTTTATGGCTGAAATCAGTTCAAACGAGAGGATGGAGAAAATCGTGTCGCTTTGTCGGAGACGCGGGTTTATATTCCAATCCTCGGAAATTTACGGCGGACTTAACGGGCTATGGGATTACGGCCCGCTTGGCGTCGAGTTAAAACGCAACATCAAGGAAGCATGGTGGTGCGACATGGTCAGTGCTCATAACGAGCGTGTGCAACTCGATGGGGCGCCACGGCCGTTTCAAATGGTCGGCATTGAGTCTTCTATTATTATGCATCCGCGGGTTTGGAAGACGTCCGGTCATTACGATCTGTTTCATGACATGATGGTTGACTGTCGCGAAAGCAAACGCCGTTACCGTTACGATCACATCAAGGGCGCCTGGGTCGAGCACGACGGCCAAAAGGTGTTTGTTACCTGCATCACTGATGGGGATGCGAAAGAGGAGATTACCCGGCGTGCTCTGTTGTATTTCAAGCTGAAGGCGAAGTATGCCGACAAACTTGTTTGGCATGGTGATGTCATCGACTTGACCTCGATCAACGAGACCGGTCAAGTGCTTGCCCCGGACGCGAAGGAACCAGGCACTTTGACCGAGCCGCGTGAGTTCAACCTTATGTTCGAGACGCATATTGGCGCGATGCGTAGTGACGATAGTAAGGCGTTCCTTCGGCCCGAGACTGCGCAGGGGATGTTCGTCAATTTCCGTAATGTGGTGGATAGCAGCCGCGTGAAGGTTCCGTTCGGTATCGCGCAACAGGGCAAGAGCTTTCGCAACGAGATCACGCCGCGCAACTTTACCTTTCGCACGCGAGAGTTCGAGCAGATGGAGATGGAGTTCTTCTGTCATCCGAGCGAGTCGCGCCAATGGTATCAATTTTGGCGCGATCGGCGGTTCCAATGGTATGTCGATCTCGGTATCGACCAAAAACGACTTATCCTAAGAGATCACGAACAGGGTGAACTTTCCCATTACTCTGTGGGTACCGCCGATGTCGAGTATGCGTTTCCTTTTTGTGAGGAAGGCGAATATGGCGAACTTGAGGGCATTGCCCATCGCGGTGATTTTGATTTGCGCTCCCATATGGAGGGTAAACTTGTCCGTGAAGGCGACCAACTCGTTGTCGAGCAGGGAGAGGATGGCAAGCCGAAATATCCTGGCAGTGGCAAGGATCTAACCTATCACGATGAGGAAGCTAAGGAACGCTTTGTGCCGCATGTTATCGAGCCGGCTGCTGGGGCAGACCGCACCGTTTTGGCTTTCATCTGTGATGCCTATGACGAGGAAGAGATCACCAACGAGAAGGGCAAGACTGAGATGCGAGTTGTAATGCGGTTTCATCCGAGAATCGCGCCGGTCAAGGTGGGCGTGTTTCCACTGTTAAAGAACAAGCCTGATCTGGTGGCCAAGGCTATGGAGATACGAGCCCTATTACAGCCGCACATGACGGTTTTCTATGACGAAACCGGTGCCATTGGCCGACGTTATCGTCGTCAAGACGAGGCCGGCACGCCGTTCGGCGTTACCATCGATTTCGATACCATCGGCGAAAACGGTGATGAAAACAAAAATACCGTGACTCTTCGCGAGCGCGACAGCATGAAGCAGCGTCGAGTCAAGATCGACGACCTTCTCGACATTTTGTTGAGGGAAATCAAGTAGTCTTGCTCTTTGCTACGTGCTTGTGATCGGTATTTAGTGGCAAATTTTATTGAAGATTGCCCGGCCGTATTCACGGTTCATTCGTGTGATGAAGTCGATCGAGATCTGCTTAGGGCACACAGCTTCGCATGAGCCGGTGACGGTGCAATTGCCGAATCCTTCATGATCCATTTGCTTTACCATTTCGAGGGCTCGTCGTTCTCGTTCGGGTTGACCCTGAGGCAAAAGGCTAAGGTGTGATACCTTGGCAGCAACGAAAAGCATTGCGCTGGCATTCTTGCAGGCGGCTACACATGCCCCACAGCCGATACACTGGGCAGCGTCCATTGCCAGGTCGGAATCTTCCTTGGGTACTGGTGTCGAGTTTGCATCAGGCACACTACCAGTACGAACGCTTATAAAGCCTCCGGATTGTTGGATTCGATCAAATGAAGTTCTGTCAACGATTAGGTCNCGACGTACAGGAAAAGCAGTGGCACGCCATGGTTCGATTGTGATTGTATCTCCGTCGTTGAAATGTCTCATGTGCAACTGGCAGGCGGTAGTACCTTTTTGCCCGCCGTGGGGTACACCATTGATCACCATGGAGCAGGTCCCGCAAATGCCTTCACGGCAGTCTGAGTCAAAAGCGATCGGTTCGCCTAAGTCTGCGATGATGTTTTCATTGACCACATCGAGCATCTCAAGGAATGACATGTCCGGGCTGATATCGGTGGCACTATACTGTTCAAAACAACCTGAGTCTTGAGCGTCATCTTGGCGCCATACACGAAGCGTTAAGTTCATCATTTGATCGCTCATTTGTAGCTTCTTTGAGTCATTTTGACATCCTCATAGGCTAAGGGTTCCTTATGGAGTTTTGGAGGTTTATTTTCACCTTTGAATTGCCACGCGCTTACAAATGAAAATTTAGAATCATTTCGTTTAGCTTCTCCCTCGGGTGTTTGATGTTCNTCTCGAAAGTGGCCTCCGCAGGACTCTTCACGCTGTAGGGCGTCGCGACACATCAATTCACCAAATTCAAGGAAGTCAGCAACGCGCCCGGCGTGCTCAAGGCTTTGGTTTAGTGATGCGTTNTTGCCGGGGACTAGGAGGTTTTGCCAGAACTCCTTGCGGAGTTTTGGGATCTTTCTGATTGCGTCCTCGAGGCCTTCTTTGTTTCTGGCCATGCCGCATTTGTCCCACATGATCTGGCCAAGCTCTCGATGAAATGATGTNGGTGTGCGCTTGCCTTTAATTGAGAGGAGGGTGTCGATGTGGGATTCGACCTCATCCTGTACTACGTCAAATGCCGGATCATTCTCGTTTGGTCGGTCTTCAATGCCTGTATCGGCTAGATACTGACCGATGGTGTATGGCAGCACGAAATAGCCGTCAGCCAAGCCCTGCATCAGAGCACTGGCACCTAGGCGATTTGCACCGTGATCAGAAAAGTTNGCTTCGCCGATGGCAAATAAACCCGGGAGATTNCTCATCAGGTTGTAGTCCACCCAAAGGCCGCCCATCGTGTAATGTACGGCCGGATAAATGGTCATAGGGTTTTGGTAAGCATTGCTGCCGGTTATCTTTTCGTACATATCGAAAAGATTTCCGTAGCGTTCTCGCACTGTGTTTTTTCCCATTCGCTCTATGGCATCTGCAAAATCTAAATAAACACCAAGCCCGGATGCGACAACACTGCGCCCTTCATCGCAAACTTCTTTGGCGTTTCTCGAGGCGACATCACGCGGTACCAAATTGCCGAAACTAGGGTATTTGCGTTCTAGAAAGTAGTCTCGGTCATTTTCAGCGATATCATTTGGTTTCAATTCGCCTNTGCGAATTTTTTCTGCATCCTTTTTCGTCTTTGGCACCCAAACTCGGCCATCATTGCGAAGAGATTCGCTCATTAAAGTGAGTTTGCTTTGGTGCTCACCGCTAACCGGAATGCAAGTTGGATGGATTTGTGTATAGCAAGGGTTGGCAAATGCTGCGCCTCTTTTATAGGCTCTGAAGGCTGCAGTAACATTGCAACCCATGGCGTTTGTGGATAGAAAAAACACGTTNCCNTAACCGCCCGTGGCTAAAACCACTGCGTTAGCTGAGTGNCGGCTGATTTCGCCGGTGACCATGTTCCTTACAACAATACCCTTGGCTTGACCTTCAACGATGACAATATCAAGCATCTCTGTGCGTGGATACATTTTCACCTTCCCGAGGCTGATCTGTCGATTTAGGGAGGAGTAAGCCCCGAGNAGCAATTGCTGGCCGGTCTGGCCACGTGCATAGAAGGTGCGGCTTACCTGAGCCCCGCCAAATGAACGGTTTGCAAGCAGACCACCATATTCCCGTGCAAAAGGGACACCTTGAGCGGCGCATTGGTCTATAATGTCGANGCTCACCTGTGCAAGCCGGTACACATTGGCTTCGCGTGATCGGTAGTCGCCACCTTTTACCGTATCATAAAAAAGGCGATAAACGGAGTCGCCGTCGTTTTGGTAATTTTTTGCAGCATTTATTCCACCTTGAGCGGCGATTGAGTGGGCTCTGCGAGGACTGTCCTGATAACAGAAACATTTAACATTGTAGCCCAACTCGGCCAGNGTTGCAGCGGCAGAGGAGCCAGCTAATCCGCTGCCAACGACGATTACATTATATTTCCTTTTGTTGGCAGGATTAACAAGCTTGAGGTTGAATTGGTGGTTGTCCCATTTATCATCCATTGACCCTGCCGGGATCTTTGGATCCAGTTTAAATGGCACCATNTNCTTAGATTTTTTTTTTATAGTCTGAGTCCTCGNAGNGACTATTTTCTTTTTTGCGGCCATTTTATTTCACGAATCCAAACAGTATGCCAAGTGGTACAGATGTGTAGCCGATGAAAAGCAACCAGGCGGCTGTGCAGGCGAAACGACTNATTAACTTTTCAGTGGTTCGGGTCTTAATGCCCAGTGACTGGAACATAGCATNCAGCCCGTGGCTCAGATGGACACATAGCAGTCCAACTGCAATGACATAAAAAACGGATACCCACCAGACGCTGAACCCGGTTGTTACCATCCTGTAAACATCCACCGCATTCTCCCCTTCCTTACCTTCGCCTTTTGGCATAGGTGTTACAAATGCAACCTGTTTTTCACCAGCGTCCTCCTCGTAAACAAAAAATTCCTCGAAGTCGACATCGTTGCCGTTGATTTGTTCAACGCCATTAATCTGAGGTACCTTCCATGTATAGTGGGCGAGATGATAGAAGGCGAACATTGCAATGATCATCCCACTGTAAATCATCGTGCGAGAGGCGTAGCGGGAAACTATTTCATTTTTTCGATCGGTATCAACCGGTTTTACTGTNCCCTCGTAANNNACCTTCCGGGCCTTTTTGTTTTCTGAAGACAACTTAAAGGCACTCCAGATGTGGATNGCCGCAATCACTAACAATCCNAGCCGNGTCACCCAAAGTATTGGGCCAAGGCTGTGTAGTTTGGCAGCATATTGATTGATCGCTGCAGGCCCGGCGAAAATCGTTAGGTTACCTAGCATATGCATCAAAACAAAGCCAAACAGACCTGCGCCAGTCAGAGCCATGAGGTATTTAAGGCCTAGTGATGTATTAAAAAGATTGCGAACAAGCCACATGCCACAAANAATCTCCAAACAAACTAAACTATAGCTTAAGTTTTCGTCGAGGCCAAACGTTGGGCTTGGGCAAAATCTAGCAGAGCGTTACGATTGGCCAAGAGTATGAATCGATTTGTCCTAATCTATTTTGGTTTAGTCTTGTTAGGCTGCCAGTCGTCTCAGAAGCAGCTTCCTGCCAATTTTTCTGATCGTACGAAAGATATCAAGCAGGTGCCATTTCCGTCAGTCTTTAACTTGGCTAAATTGCGGGAGATTGACTTGGCAATCGAACAGGCAATAGAAGAGAGAAAAGCTCCAGGTGCTGTTTTGCGAATTGAGAGAGGGGGTGCGGTTTATCAAAAATCTTTCGGTGATAAGTCTTCGCAGCCGNATCGATTANCAATGAAAGTTGATACAATTTTTGATGCCGCATCCCTAACGAAAGTCATTGCTACGACGCCAGCCATNATGCTGCTTGTNGAGCGCGGTAAACTTCGGCTTGATGACAAGGTGAGTCGTTGGATTCCTAGCTTCGAGGNTCATGGCAAGGGGGCCGTGACCGTTCGTCAATTGCTCACACACACTTCNGGGCTGCGTCCCGGTATNCCGGCTAAGCCCGCTTGGACCGGTGCGTCCAAGGCCATNTCCNTGGCTAAAGAAGAGAGNCTGACCACCCAGCCGGACACTCGCTTTCGGTACAGCGACATCAACTTCATATTGCTTGGCGAGATCGTTCGTTTGGCTTCAGGGCAGCGGCTGGATGAGTTTGCCGCNATACACCTTTTCCGTCCCCTTGGCATGAGTGATACTGGNTTTCTGCAGCCTTTGGCCAAGCGTGGTCGTACCGCCCCGACCGAGCGGGTAGGNGGCACACTTCTACATGGTGTCGTCCANGACCCGACCGCCCGTCGGATGGGCGGCGTCGCTGGGCATGCTGGGCTATTCACCACTGCTGCCGACCTGTCGCGCTTTGCGCGCATGATGCTTAACGGTGGACAACTTGAAGGCCGGCGAGTNTTAAAAAAAGAGAACATAGAGTTGATGACCTCGGTGCAAACGCCNGGGGGCATGAAGGTCAGGCGCGGCCTCGGTTGGGACATTGACTCACCGTACTCGAGTCCTCGCGGTAACCACTTTGAGGTCGGCGGCTACGGACACACTGGCTGGACCGGCGGCTCGCTCTGGATCGATCCGGCTACTCGCACGATCGTGATTCTCCTGACNAGTCGNACGCATCCCGACGGTAATGGCAATGTCATCGGGCTCCGCCGAGAAGTAGCCACGCTCACCGCTGAGGCGTTACGGGATTTTTCTTTTGGTGACACTTTAGGCGTGATCAACGGCTCGGATGTATTACGGCAACGGAAAGGCATTCTGGGACGGGGCGCCAAGGTCGGCCTAATCACCAACCACACTGGGCATGATCGGCAACGCCGGTTGACGCTCGACTTTTTGCGGGCCTCGACAGAGGTCGAACTTATTGCGTTGTTTAGTCCTGAGCACGGGCTTTATGGCAAGCTTGATGAAAAAGTCAGTGACAGCACTGACGTGAAATCTGGGTTGAAAATCTTTAGCTTATATGGCGAAAACCGCAAACCGACGCCGGGGCAACTTGCCGGGCTCGATGCGCTGATCTTCGACATTCAGGACATCGGCTGCCGGTTTTATACTTATATCTCGACGATGGGTTTGGCGATGGAGGCAGCCGCTGAACTCGGGGTGAAGTTCATCGTGCTGGATCGCGTGAACCCGATCGGTGGAGCGACCGTTGCTGGGCCGGTTCGGCTTGGGCCAAGCCAGTTCATCGCGTACCACGACATTCCGGTGCAGCACGGCATGACCGTTGGCGAGTTGGCGCGCATGATCAATGCCGAGCGTGGTCTCGGTGTCGAGTTGCAGATTGTGGAAATCGAGGGCTGGAAGCGGGGCCAACATTTCGATACCACGGGCCAGCCTTGGACGAACCCGTCACCCAACATGCGAAATCTCACCCAGGCAATGCTCTATCCAGGCATCGGTTTGCTGGAGACGGCGATGTCTGTTGGGCGTGGCACTGACACCCCGTTTGAGGTGATTGGGGCGCCGTACATAGATGACGTGCGTTTGGCCAAGCGGCTGAATGCGCTTGGGCAAGAGGGCGTCCGTTTCGTGCCGATTCGCTTTACCCCCAACTACAGTGTGCACAAGGACGAGCCGTGCGGTGGCGTGAATATTATTGTCACCGATCGGCAGAAACTCCGCGCTGTCTCGCTTGGCATCGACATTGCCCGTGAGTTGCATGCGTTGTATCCCAAGAAATTCCCGCTAGTCAAAGTTGGCCGTTTATTGTGCCATCCGCCGACACTCGAGGCGCTTTCACAAGGTAAAACGCTGGTTCAAATCGAAGCTCTTTGGAAAAGAGATCTCGTCAATTTTACTCTCCGCCGTGCTAAGCATCTCCTGTACAAGTAGAGATTCGAAAGGAGTCGGCTATCGCCTCACATTGGCCTCTTTTTTGCGGAGGGCTTTTTCGTGACGGTTAGTTTCAGTACGGAGGAGAGCTTCCGGCTGCCACCCTTTGCGCTGGGCGTATTCGGCTAAGGCGAACAGTTCTCGTGAGAGAGTGGCTTTGGTGTAGTGATGCTTGGTCGGCTTGGTCAATGGCTTGTCGGCGAGTTTGTTTTTGCGTGCCTTTTTGACGAGTTTCTCGGCGCGCTGNAGCGACGGCAGGTGGCGTGGTATNCCGTCCAGTGCAGAGGCGCGTTCNTGTTCGGTTCCCTTTTTTTCCTCGNGTTTGATTTTTTCCCACTGCGTCCAGACAGCGTCGACGTTTTCCGCATCCGAGTCGCCAAAGACGTGCGGATGTCGGCGGATGAGTTTGTCAGTAATGGTGCGGGCGGCTTTTTCAAAATTGAACGCCTTTCGTTCCTTTGCAAGTTGGCAATGGAAAACCACCTGTAATAATAAGTCACCGCATTCTTCGAGCATTTCGTGATCGTCTTCGGACTCAATTGCGTCGATCAGCTCGTATACCTCCTCGACGGCATGAAAGCGGATCGACTTGTGGTCCTGTTCGAGATCCCAAGGGCAACCTCCCGGGCCGCGCAGCTTGGCCATCACATCGACCAGTTCTTCGATCGCCGATTTGCGTTTTTTTGGTTTGCGCTTTGCGGCCATATCACAGGATGACGAGGTCGTTGCGGTGGACGATCTCAATGCCCTTGAGTGTGCGGGCGCGGATTTCTTCAGCGTCAAATCGGCTGATGCCGCGCGAGAATTCNGTGCCGTTCAGGTCGCAGATGCGTACAACGTCGCCTTTAGCGAAATCGCCGTTGCAACGGGCCACACCGGGCGGCAGGAGGCTTTTACCCTTTTCGCGCAGCGCGTCCATCGCTCCCTTGTCCACCCAGAGCGAGCCCTTGGGATGATGGAAAAAGGCAATGCGGCGTTTGTGGCCCTTGAGACGGCCTGGGCGCGGGGTGAAAAAGGTTCCCTCGTCATNCCCACCGATAATGTTGGCGAGGACGCGTTTCTTTTTGCCGGAGGCTATGACCATCGGGATGCCGGTTCGGGTGGTCATCCCGGCAGCGCGCAGCTTGGCTTCCATGCCGCCGATGGCGGTCGCGCTCAACGTGCCGCCAGCGAGTTTTTTTATGTCCGCATCGATTTTCTCGACGATGGGGATGGTGCGGGGGTTTTTTTTGCCGAAGTTCTCGACCAAGCCGTCCACGGTGGTGAGGACAACGAGCAAGTCGGCCGGTAGCAGGCAGGCGACGAGTGCGGCGAGCCAGTCGTTGTCGCCGAATTTCAGCTCGGTGTAGCTGACAGCATCGTTCTCGTTGACGATCGGCACGACGCCCTTGTCGAGCAAGGATACGAGGGTGTTTCGGGCGTTGAGGTGGCGGTCGCGGTGCTCGAGGTCGTCATGTGTTAGCAACACTTGGGCAACCGGTAGATTGTGGCGGNCGAAAAGCTCTGAGTAAGTGGCCATGAGCCGAGATTGGCCGAGCGCGGCGCATGCCTGTAAATCAGATAGCTCGGTGGGTCGTTTGGCTAAGCCGAAAGCTCCCATTCCGGCACCGACGGCTCCGGATGATACGACGACTAGCTCCCGGCCGATCTCGCGCTGAGCTGCCACTTGGGCGACAAGTTGCTCGACCTGGCTGGGATTTATCTGCTTGCTCCGGCTGGTCAGGATGCCGGTGCCCAGTTTGACAACAATGCGGCTAGTTTTTTTTAGCGAAGCTCGATCCATCCGACGGGCATTGGGCTAAAGGCAACTGGCTTCGGTGGCAAGCAAAACCAGCATGCAAGCGCTTTAGCAATCGGTAAGAAAGGTTGCTAGGCGATACAGACTGCGTACACTAGGCCGTACACGAAAACGCCGCTTGGCTCCGTTTTATATGAAAACTCAAAGTTTGATAGCTGTGNCAGCCGCATCACTGGTTGCGTTGACATCAATTGANGCTGATTGGCCTCAATGGCGTGGGCCAGGAGGGCAAGGTCACGCCATTGACGCACGGCTGCCTGCCGAGTGGAGCGAGGCAAAGAACGTGACCTGGCGTACCGAGTTACCTGGGCGNGGGTGGTCCTCGCCGGTTATTACCGAGAACCAGGTCTGGGTGACAGCGGCGCATGAGACCCTTGCTTCCGAGAGTGAGAAACGGGAGCGNTTGAAGGAAAACACCGGCAGTCAGCCGCTGGTTGTTCTCTCCGACGTTCGCATCCACGCGATTTGTATTGATAAGTCCAGCGGGAAAATCGTTCGAGATATTCCGTTGCTGCAGAAGCGTAATCCGCAGTGGGTTCATAAGACCAATAGCTACGCGTCGCCCACGCCGGTCATCGAGGGTGGCCGGCTGTATTCTCACAACGGNTCCTACGGTTCGGCTTGTCTTGACCTGAACAGTGGTAAGGTGGCTTGGATCAATCAGGATCTGTATGTGATGCACGAGAACGGTCCCGGCGGCTCGCCGATTCTCTGGAACGATTTGCTGATCTTTCACATGGACGGTAGCGATAGACAGTTTATAGCGGCGCTTGAAAAGAAAACCGGCAAGCTGGCTTGGAAGACGCGCCGTACCGGTGAGATGAATAAAAACCCTCAATTAAAAAAAGCCTATGGGACGCCGGTCATTACCCGTGTGCACGGCCGAGAGGTGATCATTTCACCCGCGGCGGACTGGTTGTACGGCTATGATCCGGCGACTGGCGAGGAACTTTGGAAGGTGAAGTACGGCTCGCTTGGGTTTTCCATCGTGCCTAAGCCGGTGGTGGCAAACGGCATGGTCTATATCGGTACTAGCTACATGCGTCCTCAGTTGCTTGCATTCGACATCACAAAACCCAAGCCAGAGATTGCCTGGGCCTGTAAGCGCAGTGTGCCAGCTATCTCTTCGCCAATATTGGTCGGTGGGGAAATTTATTTCGTTAGCGACTCAGGCGGGATTGTTACTTGTCTTGATGCCAAGACGGGGAAGGAACAGTGGCGTGAACGTATAGGTGGAAACCATCAGGCTTCTCCGACCTTTGCTGGTGGGCGTTTACTGTTTCACAGCCGAGAAGGTGAAACCACCGTGCTCCAGCCTGGNCGNAAATTCAACGTGTTGGCTCGCAACCGGCTTGATGGTGAGCATCACGCCAGCGCTGCNGTGAGCGNCGACGCTCTTTTTTTGAGAACCGACAAGGCCCTNTACAAGATTGAGGATCGATGACCGTGCTTGGTCAAGCGGTTCAAGCTCTGCCCGATAAAATCCGAGCTGAATGAATCTTTTTAAAATTGAGCGTAAGATTCTGATTCTCTGTGGAATTTATTTCCTGCTCGCGGTCTGTTCGTTGATGGCTCGGGCGACGGCCGANTCGTTGTTTCTCAAGAACTTCGACCGGGGCCAAATCCCGCTGATGATTATGNCGGCCGCCGTNATGTCGAGTGTTGTNGCGGTTTTTGTCACGTACTTGTGCGGGCGGTTTCAGGTTTATGGTGCAATGAAGTTGGCGATAGGAGGCCTGGCTGCTGCGATGGTTGGTGTGGTGGCTGCGTTGTTTGTCGCATCTGGGAAAGTCGTTGCCGTGATCACGTACATGGTGTGCGACGTGGTGGTGGTAACGCCGATGGTACTGTTCTGGGGGCTGGCTATTGGGGTGCTTAACCCTCAGGAGTCAAAGCGGTGGTTTGGGCTCATAGGCGCGGCTGGGACGGTGGGCTGCATTGTCGCNGGGTACATCGTGTCGCTGGCCAGCCGCAGCGGNCGGGTGGATGTGATTTCGCTTGGCCTTGTGACCACCCTGATGGTGGTTGTGCTCGTNGGCCTGGCTCGGACTCGCCTTTTTGTCCAAGGAGAGGCCAAGCCTGGCGCGGCACCGGCTAAGTCTGCAGGGGTATTCAGATCGTTCGGCGGGATGCTGGGCAGCCGACAGGCTGTTCTAATGCTGTTGCTTGTGATGCTCTCTACCATGGTGATCTGCCTGATCGACATACATTTTAAGTTCCAGGTAGCCAAGGATCATGAGNGTAACTTGAACCATTTCTTTGGCCGTTTTTATACNTACAGTAGTATTGTNCAGTTGGTGCTGCAGTTGTTTATAGTACGCACTATTTTAACCAAGGGAGGTGTTGTTACGGCGATCACTGTGCTGCCTGCCTTGCTGGTAATTTCGTCGATTTGTGCTTTGACATTCGCCGGGGAGAAGGGTGTCTACGCCGGGAAGTTTATCTGCCAAGTGGTGTTTTTTACCATAGAGTATGTTGGTCTGCAGATGCTGTTTCTCGCAGTGAAAAAACAATCGCGCGGCCAGATGAAAAGCGTCATTGACGGTCTAGCCCGTCCGGCGACCATCGCCGCCTCCAGCCTCGTGATAACCGCTACGTTGGCATTCTGGCAGCAGGATTCGGTGGTGCGACTCAACACCGTGGTGATCATCGCAGGCTGCATTTGGCTGGTCGTCGCCTGGCTAAACTATCGCCAATACCTAGCCTCGTTGGTCGGTATGCTNGACTCTCAGGTGATCGACTTTGAAGACGAATCCACGGTGATGATGGATTCGCGTTTCGATGNACAATTGCGTGAGTCTTTNGCCAAGGCGAGCGACATAGAGGTNGGCTTCCTCGCGGAACTGATNATCGGTATGCGCCGGNCTGACTGGCATAATGAGTTTCGAGCCTTGTTGTCCAAGGCGGACGAAACGCTGAANCGTNCCGGGGTGCGGTATCTNTCAGAGTTCGGCGATGCGGCCGACAGGGANCGCATCCTAGCGGCGGTGAAGGATGGCCCCGTCCGTCTACGCTCGGAAGCGGTCCATTGTCTCGGTACGCACTCNGAAGGGCAGCAGTTTCGCATTCTCGAGCCGTTTCTAGATGACACTGACTCGGGTGTGCGCTGTGCTTGCGCGGCGGTCCTACTCAATTCCGGCGAATTGTCCCTCAATGTTCGTGCCGGAAATATCTTTTACGAGTTTCTGCATTCCGACGACCCGCAGCATCGGCGAGAGGCGGTGCGGTGCCTGTCGCGAATTCGCAATCTCGACACAGCTCTGATTACCACCGAACTGCTCGGTGATCCTGACGAGGCGATTCGGCGAGAGGCGATCCACTCAATCGATGAGGCCAAGCTGGAGTCGACCTTCTCGAAGCTTGTCGAACTCTCCACTGACGAGACATTGCGGCCGACCATTTCAGCATGCTTACATGCGATCGGTGCACCGGCAGCGGAACGGATCGGACGACACCTGGATGCGATTGAGTATGCCGATGCGCCTGAAACATTCCAGTTGCTGGCGCAGATGCTGATTGTGACAAACGAGGACGGCAAAACGGCCCGCATCGAGCAGTTAATCGCGGAGGTCAGCAATGAGACGGCGCGGGCGCGGTTGATGAAGGAATACTGCGATACGATGGCCGGTGAGCGTCCCGATAAGGTTTTGACCAACTTTGCTAGGGAGCAGTTAGTCGAGTATGCTCGGCAGGCGGTATTTTACCGGGAGCAATCGGCCAAGTTGCCTTCAGGTGTCAAAGCGGAGGCGTTGCGTTTGGCCTGTAACCACCATTTTGAGTTGCGGCTGCAGGTACTCTTCAGTGTGTTGCGGCTGTTCGATGCCACCATCGACTACGAGAAATTGTTCCGCACTGCTGCTACTGGAGGCGCGAATGCCCAGGCTGAGGTGGGCGAAGTACTCGAAGGTGTGCTTGGCCAAGCGGATGCCGCGCGTCTTATTGGCTTGGCTAAGTCGGAGCCGTCCAGTGATCCGAACGACTTGGCTTTCCTCATCGAGACCTTTCACGGCCACGATTCGCGATGGATCGTTTCCGGCCTGCTCATGATGATAGATGCTGATGGCTACGCCGTACACAACGATTTCGTGCGGGATAGTCTGCGTCATGCCGATGTCGTTGTGCGCGAGACGGCGCTTGAAGTGTTCCTTGCTTACGAGCCCGTTCGCGAAGCAGTCATCAATCAATGTGAACTTTCAATGAAGGACGCCTGCGAGGCGGTCGTCCATTTGGCCAAGCGAAAACTCAGTACTCTTTGACCCATGATCCTCGTCCAGCGAATACTGTTCCTGAAGAATGTGCCCCTATTCAGCACCATGCCGCCCGATACTCTCGCATGGGTGGCGAAGGCAGCTGATGAAACCAGTTTCCCCTCCGGTCAAACGATTTTCGAGAAGAGCAGCGTGGGCGATAGCATGTATGTGATTGCGGATGGTTCGGTGCGCATTCACGACGGTAAGAAAACGCTCGCGAATCTGCCGCAGGGGGCGTTTTTCGGCGAATTAAGTATTCTGGACGGTGAGACACGCTCCGCCTCTGCCACTGCTGAAACGGATTGCCTTTTGTTGGTTATCCGTCAGGATTCGTTTCGGCGAATTCTCTCCAAACAGTTCGACGTGACGGAAAGCCTACTGAAGATTCTCGTCCAGCGGATTCGCGAACAATCAACCCAATTGCAACAAAATCAGAATGAAGACTAATTTGAAATCAAATACCATATTTAAATCGTTATTCGCTGGCTACATTTGCTTGATCTTTAGCTTGTCTGATCGTTTTGCTACTGCACAAAACGAAGACTCGGATGCCCCAGTTGCTGAGTTGAATGATGTAGAGGAGATAACACAAGATGATCAGGCAGAACAGGATGTATATGATGAGGAATTTCTTCCGATGCCGGCGATTGGTTCTCCTCAAAGTGAATTAAATTTTCAAACCTATGGATTGAGCTACATGCAGAGTGACCGCGTGATTGCGCTGCTCAAGGCGCTGGGCTATGCGACGGTGGAGTACGCGGAGGAAAATGGGGAGTCGATTAACGAACGAGTGTTTTCTGTATTACAAGATATGGAAAGCTATCCTTTGATTATCAAGCTTATCGACGCCAATAAGACCAGCTTGTTTGAGTTATCTCCCGACGGAGTTGATAGACCAGAGACCGGATTGGGGGGTACGTATCTGCACCAACATACTTCGGGAGCACCGGAACAACGATTGTTTATTATTTATCAAAAGGCTTTTCCGGAACAGTTGCATGTACTGCTAGAACTACTTCGCAATACCATTGATGTGCCGGCACGTCAGGTGGTTATTGAGGCTTTAGTAGTAGANATTGATTCGAATAAGATGCAAGAAATAGGGATGAATTATAATTTACAGAAAGAGAATTTTAGTCTTTCACTAAATTCTGTTACTGGTGCCGAATCTAGACCTGTTTCTAACGTCGATTTAAGGGAATTTGGAGTCGATTCGGATGCACCACTCACAACAAATCAACTTCCATTTATTGGGCAGTTTTCCAATACGCCGAGCTTTGGAGCTGTGCTGAGGGCTTTGGCTCAAACCGACCATGCGGAGATTTTGTCTAATCCATCAGTACTGGTGCTAAATGGTCGCCAAGCTAGAATCCAAGTGGGGCAACAGGTTCCAAGTTCCAATACGGTTGCCACCAATACAGGATTACGTTCAGGGGTGAATTACCTACAAACTGGTATCGTTCTTAATATTCGACCGAGACTAAGTGAGAACGGGTCTGAGATTACTATGCAAATNGAGACCATTGTCAGTTCTGTTAATGCCAGCAAAAGCAATAAACATCAGTCTGGCACTGGTGCTGTGTTGCTTGCGCCATGGATAGATAACCGACAGGTTCAAACTTTNGTTCGTGTGGCGGACAATACCCCNTTCATNGTGGGGGGGTTGATTGCCACCGACAAGAGCGATGCTTCTTATGGGGTGCCANTCCTGTCTAAGATTCCTTACTTGGGGAACCTATTCAAACGGACGGTTAAGAAAAACGATAAGCGAGAAGTTATTGTTGTGTTGACGCCACATGTAATCGACACAGGTGAAAAGTCTTTCAGTTACGTNATACCCAAGGANTCAAAGACGTTTGATTCNTTTGACAATATTTTATTTCGTAATGCCTATCGCATACGAGATGACGACGTNTTTGATCTTACGTTTGCGACGANCAGTAAGTATTATTCTAGTATCATTGAGGAATTAAGATCTTTCCANGATTCACATCTNGAGATTCTNGAGGATGAACCGATTTTTGGTTATCTTAAGGATCAGATTCCTGGTGAGGAGGTAATTGTGCGGCGTATGATCTGGGAGATTGTGCATAAGAATAAATATCACGAATATATTTCCGACGATCACATTTTGGTGTTCGAAGCAAATGACGGNGCCGCGTACGGCAACAANTTCAAGACGCTATTGCTAAACAACCTTCTGAACGGACTTAGCAACAAAGATGAAAATGCGTTGATTCTTGATTANGCCGNTCACAAAGCTAAGACATCCGGGCCATTCGAGCATCCGCGCGCGCTCATCAGTCGGGTCAAAGTGGCCAATCCCGACAACTATGTGGAGCAACTTAGTGTACTGAACTCTGAAGATCTGGATAGAAACACCGTGCTGCTTGCGATGGGTGTTTCTCCACCTGGGGTAAGGGGCGCGACTGCGTTGGAGGTGCTTAAGGGTGTGCTTGTCCTTAAGCGCATCATGGCGTTGAACCATTCTATGCCATTAACCATTCAAGAATTCCGTGTGGGGCGGCAGATCACTTTTCCTACTGATGATGAATTGCGGAATAAATACCACATCATTGACTACGATGCGGCGCGTTTTTTCTACCAGATCATCAACTATTATCCTGAGTTCGAAAATTCCTTCAACAGCGACTGTGCTGATATTCTCGAAAGGATAGAGGAACTAAGCGGCGATGTTGCCCAGTAGTCAAACTGCTCGATTAAGAGTAGATAAGTTGGCTTAATCCGTTTAATGCCAATGTCTTACCTCGAAAAAAGACGCTAACTGACGCGTTTGGTGAAACTACTCGTGCAGCCTTAATTATTTATCATCAAATATAGTGGCTTTATTGCGTCGAGATGTGGCCATCTTTTTACGCATTTAAGTAATTAATTGTTAGTCTTTTATGCTGTTTTTATTTGACTAAGCGAAGGTATTGTCTTTATTTTGAATCCCTATTTTTTGCAAAAAATAAAAGAATTTTTCATATTTTCCCATTCAAGCACTGCAAATTGACACCATGAAAAACTTTAAATCTGTATTTATAGTTTTTGTAGTATTCCTGCAGTGTTTCATTGTTGGCTGTCAGAAAGCCGATAATTCGCAGGTTTCGAGCGAGAATCCAACTTCGGCTAGTTCCGATGCGAGCGCAGTTTCTGCTAATCAGGAATTAATAAAGAAACTTGATGAGCTCGGTAAGAAGGTTGACAAAATTGCTGAAATTGAAGGCCAATTAAATGAGCTAAAAAACCAAATTGGTGTATCAAATAAGGATGATATGGGTGGGCTTTCAAGCTCCAGTTCGGAGTCAGTCGAGTTAATTGCAAAAACAGATTCAAATCTACTGGATGCTTCTGCTATTGGGGATGTGCTAAGGGTTAGAGAATTAATTGAAAAAGGGGTGGAAAACATTGATTTGAAGGACAGCACAGGCAGTACTGCTCTTCATTATGCCGCATCTAATGGTCGAGCGACTATAGTAAAAATGCTCATAGAGGCAGGCGCTAATGTAAACGAGTTGGATAACGACAAGGTAACAGCTTTAAATAGAGCCCGATTTATTGGAAATGAGGAGACAATAAAAACATTATTGGAATACAAGGCAACTGCTGTGGAGATAATAAATCCTTTAACAGCAGCAAATAAACTGACATCAACTATAGATGAGGTTATCGGGGCATTAAATGACGATTCAATTGATTTGCTCAAAAAACAGGTCGCTCTTGGTCTTGATNTTGGTGCGGATTTTTCTAATGACCAAACCATACTTCTAGCTGCTGTCAAAAAAGGTTCTTTAAACATAGTAAAGTATCTTTTTGAGGAGCATTCAGCGTTGATGCGGAATAATAAAAATAATGCTGCTATTGTTGAGGCATTTAAGTCGATGAGGCAGAGGAGATCATTGGATAACACAGAGGATAATTTGGCTTTAAGCTACATTGAAATAATCAAGATCCTAATCAAGGAGTTACCTGATGCGGTTAATTATCTGGATAAGGGTTTTTCTCCGTTACACATTGCTATAAGTGAAAGTCGGACCTCTTTGATAAAGCTTCTTTTGGAGGCTAAGGCGGATGTTGAGCAAAAAGATCCAGATGGAAGAATACCCCTTGTTATAGCTATAACAGTTGATGATCACGCTCATGATCATGGCGGATCTCACGAAATGCATGGGCATCAGGAAGAAATGGTTGATTTACTTCTGAAAGCCGGTGCAAATGTACACGCTAAAGGAGTCAAGGAGCGTGATGCGTTAATGGAGGCTATTAAAATCGGAAATACCGAGGTGGCTGCATTATTGCTCGATAATGGAGCAAGCCCAAACTCAGTTGACGAAGATGGAGTTACTTGCCTTCATATCGCTGCCTACAGGGGGCAAGTTGATATTTGCAAGAAGTTGCTGGCAGGAAATGCTGATAAGGATGCAACGGTTAAAGTAGGCCCCAAGAAAGGCTTTAAGCCGATCGATGCCGCTATGGATGGCAAACACCAAGAAATCATTAATTTATTTAAGTCTAATTAAGGTAAGTTGAAGACAATTAAAACAATTTTAATTTTTTTGCTCTTAACGGCATTCGGTTTTTCGGGCTCTTATGCTGGTGAAATAAGTTACCAAGGTCGTATATCGCAAAACAATGAACAAGGTGGTTTGTTCGAAGGTGTTAATGGCTACTTCAAGTTTGCTATTGTTGATTCTACAGGAGAGGACACTTATTGGAGCAATGATCTTTCTAGTATTGATGGCAGTGAGCCTGATACTCATATTATAGTCCCTTTTCCAGAGCGAAATGGCGTTTTTCAGGTTTCTTTGGGATCGTCAGCTATGGCTCCAATAGGTCCAGAAGTATTTAATAAAAGTGAGACATATTTAAGAATATGGTTTAGTCCTGATGGAGGATTTTTTGAAAAGCTATCACCCGATGAAAAGATTTCAACGGTTGCATATTCATTCCGGTCCAGTGTTGCTGATACAGTCTCAGATGGATCTTTAGGATTTGAAAAGCTATCGAGTGACTTTTCCGGCATGACGGTTGTGTCAAGTGATGCAAATGATTCCAAACTGAAAAAAAGAGGATTTGTTAGGTTTGGTCAAATTACATCACAACCATGGATCCGGGCAAATGATGAAGATGAACCATCGCCTTTGGTTGGCCATTCATCAGTTTCCGTTCCAAATTCCAAGGATGGAATTAATATGATCGTCTGGGGGGGCTCTCCTGTGGAAGGTTTTTTCTCGAATGTGGGTTGGTCTTACGATTCCAATGCAGACCGTTGGATCACGATTTCACCATTGGATTCACCCAGTAAACGTGTGGGGCATTCTGCAGTTGTCTATGACGGTAAGATGTTGGTCTGGGGCGGTTTGGGGGAGAGCAGTTACCTTAACAATGGCGGTATTTACTCTATATCTGAAAATGAGTGGTCCCCAGTTGCTCCGGGCGTACAGGTTATCACTGCCAGAAGAGAGCATTCTTCAGTAGTTGCTTCTGGCAAAATGATTATATGGGGTGGGAGAAATGAATTTAATGTTATTGGTGATGGGGCATCTTATGATTTTGATAGCGGTCAATGGAATTCTATTTCGGTTGTTAATTCCCCACAGGCGAGGACTGGGCATTCTGCATCGGTTTATCAAGATCGATTAATGATTGTTTTTGGAGGTGAATCCAAAGGAGGATTTTTAGGGGATGGTGCGGTCTATGACGTGGAAAGTGGAAATTGGGGAAATCTAACTTCGAGCACTCAAGGTCCCGAACCTAGAGCTGGGCATACTGCAATTATGGCCAATGATCATTTAATTATATGGGGAGGGATGGGAAGTAATGGACTGATCGGTGATGGGTATATTTTTTCTTTTGATAAGGAAAATGCTGATTTGGAGGGTGCCGGGTCCGATATNAGTGGGGTCTGGACAAAACTACCAACACAAGGTGATCCTTCGCCTAGGATTGGTCACACTGCAAATTGGACCGGTTCTGAGATGGTTTTATTTGGTGGAGAATCCAATTTTGGGGTNACNAATACTGGGTATGCATATGATTTATCAATGAATAAATGGAGGTCTCTGACTACAAAAGGAGGCGCTGTTTCCAGAACCCGGCATACATCCGAATGGACAGGGAGCCAGTTAATTATCTTTGGTGGCATTGCGGATGGAATCAGAATTTCGGATACGCAATTGTTGGATACTCAACGAACATGGCATCTATATAGAAAATTATGATTGAAAGGATCTGTTCTCTAAAACTGCAGTTTTGTCTATTTGCATCGATTAGCCTTTTGTCTTTTCAAAGCGCTTCTGCGCAGTGGAGGACACAAACTATTAATTTAAAGCCTGGCTGGAATGCGGTGTATCTTCATGTCGACCCTTCGCATGAAGTCATCGAGGATTTGGACGGTTTGAATGCAAATATCACCGATATTTGGCTATGGAAACCAAAGTTAAAACCAGACCAGTTTGTGCAGGATCCTGATATTCCGACTGATGGTAAATCTCGATGGATAAGGTGGAACAAGGATCTAGGACCGTCTTCAGCTCTGCAGCGGTTGGTTGGTAATGCATCTTACTTGGTTAAGTATGGAATCAAGTCGGAGGATGGCGTTTGGACCCCTTCTTCTAATGGGCAATGGAGCATTAAGGGTGTACCCGCTCCTCCCAATTACAGTTGGTCTTCCACTGGTTTAAATTTCTTTGGTCTGGCTGATAACCCTCAAACAGGGAGATCGTTTGAGCAATTTTTTCCCGATTATATTTTAAATAATGCCGAAATTTTTACCTATAAAGGAGGAGAATTGTCTGATGAGTTGGGATCAAGAAACCCAGATAAGGTTTTCGCTCTTAGGAATACTCCCGTGAATCGTGGAGAGGCTTTTTGGATGCGCGTTGGAGATTCTTTTAATTCATATTTCGGTCCATTTGACCTGATATTGCAAAGCACTAGAGGGGCCCATTTCGGGGAAACAGGTGAGCGTTACAGGATATTAATTCGTAATAGAGTTGAGGATGCAGTGGCCATTACCATGACTCTAAAGGATACAGAAACTCCTCCAGAGGGCCAGCCATCCATGAAAANTGGTTTGAAGATTTTAGTAAAAGGAGAATCGAACCCGACCGATTTATCATATGGATACAAGCGATTGGAAGATGGTCCATCGATCTGGACATTAAGCCCATCGAAGGCGGGGACAGTCGGAGCCGGATCATCCCAGGAGATTATTATCGGAATTGACAGGCACAACATGGAGGGAGAGCCGGGAGATCTTTTTGGAGGTATACTGGAATTCAAGGACTCCCTTGGGCTTGTGAAATATGAGATTCCAATCTCGGCAATTATTCCCGCCAATTCAGGCCTATGGGTTGGGGATGTATTAGTTGGCGCGGTCCGGCATGATATTTCGTTNTTTAGGCAAAAAAACGAGAATGAGGTGGAAACTGACTCTGACGGAAAAGCAGTTGTAGAGGCTTTAAATGATACTTATGGCGCTGTTCCGGAATCTTATCCGCTTAGATTTATATTTCACAGACACAATTCTGAATCAGCAAAAACTACATTATTTCAAAGAGTTTTTTATGGGATTCGAAAAGGAGCTGAAATAGCTACAGACTTCATCATCACCAATGATCAGCGAGCCTTGGATCACAAGTCTCTAGATAGCGCAAGAAGAGTTGCGGCTTCTCATTTGCCATGGACAAAGGAAAACAATGGTTGGGCTTGCGATGGTGATTTTAAGTTGGGGGCGACAATGACAGTCAAGGTGAACTTGCCCTACAATGATCGTGTATCAAATCCATTCATTCATGCATATCATCCAGACCATGATAATTTGGATGCAAAATTTAATAACGAATTAAATCAGGGTTATGAATCTTGGGGTATTAATCGGGAGATGACCTTTAGATTTGATGAGCCTAAGGATGATTTCGACAGTCTTGTTAGCGTGGGGAGGAAATTCGAGGGTGAATTTCATGAGAAAGTGGAATTAACCGGAATTGGTACAGAAAAAAAGGCATACCATGCGAAGGGGTTTTTTGAGTTAAATCGGATCAATGAATCTAATGAAATGGTGGCCTACGATAGTTCTGATGCAGAGCCAGTCGGAGAGGTTCCGGAGAGGGCGGANGAAGAGGTTGTTGACGCCCAAGAGGAAGGGGCCGATCCAGAAGTGCCCGATACGGGTGGGGACGGGGAAGAGCTTCCTGATGATGGTGACGGCAGCGATGGCGGTGGTTGAGATCTATAGAATTTATAATTAGTTTTACCGATAATTAAGTTATGATGAAAAACGTGAAAACAATAACGGTAATGGCGCTTTTTGCCATTATGTTGNTTAAAGGCAGATCAGAAGATGGTCCGCCTTCGTTAATGACATACCAGGGGCATCTCGTTGATGCTCAGGGTCAGGCAGTGGGTTTGGATTCTCCGACCTCCAAAAACATTCAATTCCGTATTTACAGTGCTGAACAGGGCGGTGACGTTATGTATGCCGAGGAACAAACGGTGACTGTTGATAAAGGCTATTTTAGTGTGTTACTCGGCCAGGGAACTGCTCTGCCTGGGGAGCCTGGTCCGCCCGACACATTGTTTAGTACGGTTTTCCAAGGCGATAAATCAGGGGAAAGATTTATCGGTATCCGTGTTGATGGCACAGATATCAATCCACGGTTGCGTTACGTTGCGTCTCCCTACTCTGTGCTAAGTCAGCGCTCAATTCTTGCGGGCCATTCACAGACAGTGGAGAGTATTTCAGGGCACAAGGCGGATACGGCAGGTAGATCTGACAGTGCGGCCAGGGCGGATGCCGCTGCCATAGTTGACTCAATTAGTGGTCACAAGGCAGACAGTGCAAAAAAAGCCGATGTAGCAACCCAAGTTACTAGCGGTTTCGTGCCAATAAATGGAATCATTATGTGGACACAACGAAAAGTCCCTGCGGGTTGGCGGTTGTGTGATGGCGGCGGAAGCACGCCAAATCTTAAGGACAGATTTGTTGTGGGTGCCGGCCATAGTTATTCCCTTGGTAAAACTGGTGGAGCTGCAACAGTTAAGTTGCATTACAATCAAATGCCGGTGCATTCGCATAGTGGCAGTGTTCATGCCGGTGGTAATCATTGGCATGGCATATATACACGGCAGGACGATTGGAACGATTCTGGTGGTCATGGTCCTAGTTGGGGTAATGGAGATAATGGTTGGTGGCATCCACATCATGGAACTCATTGGGCAGGTCACCATGGTCACGGCCTTTCGATTCATAACGCAGGCCATAGCCATGCCCATGAAAATAGGCCGCCTTGGTATGCGGTGTACTACATAATGAGAGTTAAATAACGTTAATGTATGTTATTTCAAGGTTAGTGGTTTTTAGATAATTTAATTTTAATTTTTAAAGAAGTTTCAATGAAAAAATGCATAGCATTTCTGTTTTTGGTCATCTTGTTTGGTGTCAAGCATACGACTGTTTATGGTGAGCTGCTTGAATTGAAGCTTCATAAAACCACATATAATTTGCAGTCGATGGGAGGGGTCCCTATTTCGGTAACCTTCGCGGACCCGTTAGGATCAAATGGTTTGGCCCCATCAGATGACGCGTCACCAGGTCAGTTTCAGGCTTTTTATTCAGCCGGTGCAGTAGTGGCTCCTACTCCAGCTGGTTCACTGAGGCTAAATCAATCCATGCCTTTGGCTGATAATGTTGAAAACTTGGATTTGCCCAGGGCGGAAGATGGGAAATATGCCCTCATAGGGGGTGGATCAGGGGGTGCAATAATGAGTGCCCAGGCGTCCATTATGTTTGGTGGTATTATCTCAGTGCCGGAATCAATTTATACCAATGGAGTTGATGTTCCCGTAAGAAATCCCGACGCACATTGGAGCCGGGAGCCTTTCAAGGCGATGTACAAAATAGTCGAGGTTGATTCTCCAATACTGGGTATAGTTAACATAAAAACAGATATTGCTACGGATTTTGATAAGGATGACATCGTTACAATGTCTGGTATCAGAAATTCCAGATATAATGGAACTTATCCTCTTCTGAGTGTTTCAGAGGACAAAAAAACATTCTCATACAGCCTTGGGATGACTGACTCTGAAAAATTTGCCGATCAAACTTTAAGAGCATCTGGCACCTATAATTCTTCTGTGCCGATTTTAGGAGGAGAGCATTGCCAAGAGAAACATTCTTCCGATGGTTATTATTATAGCCCAAGCGCGAAGGCGGTTTTCGCAGTCCAGGCCGGCCCTGTTAGCATTACTTGGAGAGAGGCGGCCGGAACAACCCAGCAGCCTGGCGGCGCGTTGAATGTTGATTGGACATTCACTAACAATAAGTATTACAAGCTCTATAATAAACGATATCTAATCTCCAGTTCTTCAATAAAGCCTGCAAAGAAATTTTATTGGAATGTGTTGCCGAATTATAATGGGCCTCCCATGCAATTAAGCTCACATGTTGAAGACATTAAAATAGTGTATAATGTNAACTTTCCGGACAAGTATTATGGTGATGAATATAATCGTGATGTGTCTGCGATTGAAAAGCATAACACCCTTTTTGTGCAGAAGAGCGGCAATCACAAATTTCTAAAATCAATTAATGTCACAGGAAGAGTGTTTATTGAGTTGCTGGGGCCAATGAGGGATGGAGTTCCCAGGCATTTGGGTTTCGAAATAGTGGATGTCTATGATGCGTCAACACCGGTGGATAGGGTCGTATATCTGGGTGAGAAGTTGCTGCCTTTTGTTGACCCAAATATGGATGATCCTTCCTTGGCTATTGAATTTGAGGGCCTGCAATCTTCTGAGCACCCCAAGGCATTGAGGCATGCATTTGAGGNAAGAATTTCAAATTACGCCATTAAGGAAACATTTGGTGACGAGACAGTTGTTGCCTTNTGGACTCAGTTGGGTTTGGCAGATCTAAAGTGGCCGGTTGCTCATGTGAGTTATAAGTTTAAATGGCCGGAAGATCTTTCTGGTTATAGCCACTTTATAAGGCCAAACCTTGGTAAAACCGGTTCGCTCTCGACTGCGATTCAATTGCCGATGGAGAATGCCCCTATACTTCTTTATCAAGATCTGGATGAGAGTGGTCAGGATCGCGCCTTGATTACGAAGGAGGATTTCAAGTTTTATTCCTGGCTGGGAGGAAGTAATCCCAATAGCAATCCGAAAGACAAGCCGGTTTTAACCCATCGTTCCTTGGTCAGGTATACCTCGACACAGTCAGGGGTGAGGTTTGAAAGGATCTTTTCCTGGCTGGATGAAAAAATTGCAGTAGATGATCCTATTAATACGACCGCTGTTCGTCATCTGGATTTGTGGCCCAAGGTGACGATAAGGGGTAATATGGACACCCAGATTTTAATTAAAAATGGTAATGATTATCAGGGAAGAATTAAGAGTTTACGGCAGCAGGTGTTCTACGGTTTGGGTGAGCAGGAAGGCATAGATGGTCTAAAGAGTAATCCTAAGTTTAATTATCCCAGATCACCTGATTTAAGAAGCTTTGTTGCTTCTTTAGAGACGAATGTTTCTGATCAAGATCGAGATCATGCGGTGGCTCTAGAGGGATATTTTTCACCATCCAAGTCAGGTGAGTATCAATTTAAAATTAACTATGATGGTTCTAGTGAACTGAAGTTGAGCATGGGTGACAGCCCACTGGCCGGCTTTAATAAGATTGCTAGTACTGGCCTTGGCGAGATTGGAGAAAATATTTCTGTATATATCTATCTGGATTCTAGTCAGTACTATTATCTTCAGGGTTTAACTCGTTTTAAAACGAAAGGCCAAACCTTTGCGGTTTCATTTAAGGAAAAAAGCGATGCTGATTATAAAGCTGTTGGTTCTGAAAATCTGATTACCGGTCTCAGGGTCAACCCGCTTGAACAGAATATGTTTGTGGGAGATACTGTGTATTTTGATGAATCGGTGCATTTTATATTTGCTGAAAATGCGAACAAGGGTGCCACGATTGTTGCTGGGACGCTAAAGGGGATTAGCTCAGGCAGTGAACTGGGTATTGATGGCTTAGAAGGGGCGGCGTTCCGCGATCATTTGGTGGAAAGTTTCAATGATCGCGCTCTGTTGGATGCTCCCAGGTATTTGTCACTTAAAGCTTATGTTGGACAGAGGTTAAAGGTGCCTTCCGGTGAGCATGGCAGTGGCGAAGGTGATTATTGGTCTGGTTATATTGATGAAAGATCGGGGGATATATGGCCGTATCATGCTGCTGCCTATATTAATCCTTTAACCGATGGTTTCGCTGCAGCCAATGCCGGTTCGATTATTCCTGTCAATGCTGCGCCTAACAATAACACAATAAGAGTTCATTGGTTTAGGAAAACAGTTTTAGACAGTGATCCTAAAGCAGGATTTGATCCCATTTATTGGCCTTCTGTAATTGTGAACTACACAATTGAATACCCGTCAGATTCCAGGGAAATAGTTTTGGCAAGCAATGACGGGAGTGGGCCGTTAAGCAGCTTGGAGGCGAAAGGCAGTATTTATTATCAAAATAATCCACTTTTGATTGGATATAATCCCAACGAGGAGCACGCACTGATGGTCGGAGGTCAGGCTTATGCTTTGAGGAATGATCTGAATATATACAGTGCTCCTAATCGACATAACGGCGAAATTCAATCGGAGCTTGTTAGTGGAGGTGATTATTCTTCAGACCCGTTTGTACTTCTGGAGTACAAAGATTCAGACGGTAAATATTCAATAAGTACATTTAAGGTTTTGGCAGAAAAAGGCCAAGAGGGAATGGTCTTCGATTATTTGTCTGAGGCGGGTTCGATACTACAGGCACCTATGCCATTGCCTTTGTTGCCGAAGCCCAAACATTCAAATGGAAGCTTAAAAAACCATGAAGTAGCCCAGTCATCGCCTGATGAACCGCAATCATGGGATATCGTAAAGAATTTAAGCTATTTTAATCAAACTACTACCTACGAAAATAACAGTCAGGGAATTGCAGCTGCGGATATCCCTGAAAAATCTGTAGTGCCGGATAACCCGACCAGACATTTTAATAATGACAAACATTCATACGATAAATTCACTTTCCAAGACCGTAAATCCAACACCTGGGTGTATAGAGGAATGCATGACAGCCTTCCAGATCTGGTGGTTGGTAAATATGATAATTCCACGAAAAATTTCTCCAGCCCCAGCCCGGCTGAAGCTGTTGTTGGTGAGGAATTTGAGTTTGTTTTGCATGCTTCACGGCTTGAGGATGAATTGCAGTTGTCTCCATCGGATCAGACAAGCTTTCCCAACTGGCTTACCATTGACGGATTAAAGTTGTATGGGGCACCCGGCGAGAATGATGAAACAGCCTCGGCTACCGGTAAAGTTGATGCCAATGACTCTGCTGCAGATACGAGTTTGATCATACTTGACAATCACAATGATAAGTTTGACATCGGTCAAAGTGTTGTAATCCCTAATGGAACTCCAACTGGTTATTTAAAATCTCAAATTAAAAGTTCGTTTATCGATAATGATGACAACCTCCATAAAATCAGAATTAGCAATAAAATAACAAGTAATGCTACGAGTGTTTCGATTTATGAAGTGATTTCAATTCCCTTAACCATAGTAGAGTCCAGGGATAACCAGAATGCCGCTGTAACAGCCTTAATAAGGGTGCGAGACAAAGATCAAGGTACGGATACTGCATTTGTGAATCAGGGTGCTATAAGGGTGGGTTATGTTGTGGGTACAGACGCTAAATTTCCGCAAGGAAGGCCGCCGTATCTCGCAGAGCGTCCAATAGGTAGTAATTCATTAAAGATGAAGTTTTATTACTTTTCCATGGAAGGGTTTGCCTTTCCCGGTTATCCAGACAACAACAACGATGGAATTCCAGATGTCGAAACGACTGTAGACCGGGTTTTGCCTTATCTGACAGATGGATCTGGCTCAGATGTGTTGACTGCCGAACCACTTAAAGTTGTGTATAGGCCTGTTTGGCCAAAAACGACACCCACCCTGAATAGGGGTGATACCCTTACTTTACCAAAGTATGGCTTGCCAGCGATTAGAGGGCAGTCAAGTGCGGAGATTCTCTATCAACAATCGATTGCAAATGCGGAAACAGATGGGTCCAGATATATTACAGTTTCCAGTGCCGAGCGTTCTGTTTCTTTAACGGTGAGTAATCCTGATGGGGACGGATATGCTAACGGTACATATATATATGGTGATGGCTCCAATTTCTTGCCTGCAGAAAATGTTAAAATAGAAGATGTAAATGGCACGGGCGGTGGAGGTTTTCCCCCACGTGAGTACAGGGGAGATAATGGTATACCAATTGAGGGGAATTTTGCCAGAGCCCATGCAAGTAACACGCGTTTTCATTTTAATAACGGGGCTGTCTTTGTGTTGGATAGGGCTCATACTACTAGTTCAGACAAAATGTCTGGAGTTTTGTATGGTTTTCGGGTTAGCCATCATATGAAGGCATCGACTGGAGGGTTAAGGATTAATGGCAATGTCGCCGGTTTAACTGCAGGCACGGTTTTACATTTTTCAAGGGGTGCAACTTTTACGATCTCAGGAAGAAATGGAACCGCCGACGCAGCACCTGAAGCCGGTGATTTGGCTTTAAGTGGAACACTTTCCGGTAGTGTCGTTAATGGGGAGGCGACCTATCAGCAGAAAACAATCACCGCTACTTCCAATGGAAGCTTTGTGGCAGGTGATCCTTTCTATTTCAAAAATGGTGTTTTTATTCTGACTTCTGCAGTTTCAGCTACGGATACACGGTTGACNGGAAGGATATACGGATTAATCGGAGGTGGAGCAGGAACGGATGCAGATAATAGCGTAGGATATAACTATCCTGACTTAATAAAAGAAACAGAAAGCGTGAAGCTTATAGATCCCACCAGGGAGAAGTCTTCAAATTATGTTAAGATAGAAGGTGAGGTTTTTCCGCCCAGTTCTGTCCCCAATTCGTATTATCAGGGGAAAATATATTTTCCAACCTTGGATCCACATTTATCCAAGAGATTCTTTTTTGATCCAAATAGAGGAACAGATGGTGCGCTCGTTTTGGCAGGAAAGTACATGGATGAGTTGGTCGGGGAGAAATACCTTCAGCTTAATGTTCTTTCCGAGAGTGATTATAATGATTTACTAAAATTATGCGATAGTGCTGATCCGGCATTTGCTTCGTGGAAGAGTACCATTAAAGGGCTCAAAACGGAAATGGAATATTTCACGGAAAAACTGGATGCTCAAAATAATCCTATCAAGGGTATCTATATAAAGGATCCCAATAATTCTTATGTGAGAAACATTGGTGAAGTAGCAGAGATATATAGTTCAAATGTTCCTGTTGATTCGTATGCATTGTCTGCGGTTGGGCCGGGCTCAGGTTATGTCTCGATACTTGTTGGTAATGGAAACGAAAAAGTACAACCAATTGGCGAGCCTGTTACGGTTCATATAATTAGAGTGGTCGATGCTTTGCATCCGGGGAGCCTGAAGGTTATTCAGGCTGAAAATCCACTTGATGAAAGATTAACATTTCAACATTCACCTGATTTGGCGGCTAAAGTTGACAAATATATATATGAGTGGCGCAAAGGTTATCCGGTAGATGGTTCGAACCCGCCGTTTGATGCCCAACTGAACGAACTTGATGCTCAGTGGCTGAAAGTTGATCCAGAGGCGGATGGGGCAGGAAAGAATATGTTTACACTTGGGAAGAAGCCCGGGATAGACACCTTAATGGATCTGTACATAACGATGAGGTATCGGCCGGATGAGGCTGGTAGTGCTTGGTCAGAGTGGACAAAGCCGCAGCTTGCGGAAGGGTGGATCAAGCGGGTTCTTGCAGGGATAAATCCATTTAGTCAGCGGGCAAAGGATTTATTCAATAATTCGGCCAACCTCGATTACAGCATGCTTACCCAAGCCGGAAAGAGGTGGGAGGGAGATGTGGCGCTTAGTCTCGAATCGATAAATGATTTTGGTTTGATCGAAATTTACGAGACAGTTCTCAATAAGGGGAAAAATTTAAGTATTAATGCAGGAATTAACCATAATGGTGCAAACAATGCGCTGTTATTGGCTGCTGGATATCTGANTGATCTCTATATGATGGTTGGAAATGATGCATTTGCGGATGCTTACAATCCAACGATCGGCATGTCTACAAGTGATGGNGGTGAATATGGAGACATGTCNACAGCTCTTTTTGCATTTAAGGGTCAATTGGCAACACTTTTAGATGAAGAATTGGCCTTGCTCAGGGGGCGTGATGATTTTATGGCGCCAGGTGTAGAAGCAAATCCGGTATATAATAGGCTCTTTTGGAATTACACCCGAGGTATTGATTCGGGTGAAGTAATATATGCCTTAAATTATAATATACAGGAAAGAGATGGGTCAGATTTGGATGGTAATATTGATGCTGCAGATGCCACTGCAATGTACCCACAGGGTCATGGTGATGCGTTTGGGCATTATATGACAGCATTAAAGGGGTATTATAAGTTGCTTGCAGACAACGATTTCACATGGGTTCCACAGTCTGAGTCTGTTCTAATTTTAGGGCAGGAAGTTGCTGTGGATTATATGGACGAAAGAAAGTTTGCTGCAGCTGCAGTTGCTTACGCAAGGGCGGGGAGTCAAATTGTGGATCTTACCTGGCGTAAGGATTATTTGCCGGGAACTGATAACGGTTGGGATCATCTTGGGAAACAGCGAGAGAATGAAAAGAGATATTATAGACCTGTAAATATTGAACTTGATGAAGATGGGCAACCTATTGAGAGAAAGAATACAGTAAGAAGTTGGGGTGTGGATCATTGGGCAAGCAGGGTGGGGCAGGGAACTTATGTAAACTGGTTGGTGGGAAATGCAATGGTTCCTNCTGTGGATGATGATCCCACTCACGAAGGTATTCAAAAAGTGGATCGAACAACCGTATTNGAGCTTTATGAGATTCCNCAGCTGGCAAGAGAAATACAAACNAGTTTGGATAANGCTGCNGCAGGATTGAATCCACTTGGTTTACCCGAAAANACNGTNGCNTTTGANATTGATCCNNCNTTTNTNGAAGTNTAGNTNNGNAANCTCAAGGNGANACTCATTTTGANCAAATTTACAAAAGGGCAGTNACTGCACTTGATAATGCGGTATCAGCTTTCGATGCCAGTAAAGATATAACTTCATTAATGAGAACTGAAGAGGACAGTGCTTCGGTTTTGGCGGTTGATGTGAATTCCCAAGAGTTGGCATATAAACATGAACTTATTGAAATCTACGGCACGCCTTATCCTGAAGATATAGGCCCTGGTAAACTTTATAAGCAAGGTTACGATGGCCCTGATCTTTTAAATCATATGTATATTGACTATCCGAGTCTGACNCGAAGTGATGCATACCACGATCAGGGATCCTCGGGAAACATCCACAGAGTATTTATTCATAATTTATTTGACACTAATTTTAGTGACGAAGAATTAGGTGATGGTGTTATTGGAAAAGAAATAGCTAAAATTAATACTGCCATTCAGAATACTTATAATTACAGTTTTAATATTTTGGCGAAGGAGGGGGCTACAGATTGGGAAGGCGCAAGTCAAACACTTCTAAAAGGAGTGCATTACATCGAATATGAAATTGATCAACATGGTTTCTTTAAAAAGCCCGCATCGTACATAGGCAAAAGAAAAAGCCCCGGTGCTCTGCAGTCTGCTGCCCATGAAATAGCGGTTGAAACAGGAAATCTGGAAAATATTATCAGGCNAATGAAGGATCAAAAGAGGAGATTTGATTTGCAGGTTGATTTGTTAAGAAGTGTAGTGGATACAAAAAGAATAATTGAACAGAAGCAGGATGCTACTGACAAAGCGACGACACTTGCTGCTGATCTAGCTTTAGGTGCAAATACTGTGGAGGGGATTTTGGATCCGATTATAGAAGGAATGGATAGAATTATGGATATGACTGCTGCAGCAGTCCCTGAGAATNTNGTATTTGGTTTTACAAATGGNGGTTCACTAATGGCACCATTAAAGCTAGTGGTTTCATCTCCTGCTATATGGGCGGTTACTTTAATGGAAATTGCCAAATTTAGCGTCCGGACTGCAGCAGATGCCAAGGAGAATGAAGCGATTCATACTGAAATAACTAATAACAAAGAGATAAATCGAGCGAATGATACCTTGGAAATTCAATCAGCACTTATTGATCTGGAGGATTCGCTTACAGAGATGAGGGTGACTATTGATGATATTGACGCGCAAATTGCAATCCTTGACGAGTCGCAAAGAAATTACAGGGCAATTCTTGCATCAGGTGATAGACTGCAAAAAGAAAGAGAGATATTTAGAAAAAGAAGCGCAGCTTTNGTTCAGGGTTATAGGACCAGAGATGCTGCCTTTCGCATTTTTAGACACGAAAAATTAGAGAGGTACAAATCGATGCTCGATTTGGCTTCCAGGTATACTTTTTTAGCAGCGAAAGCTTTTGATTACGAAACAGGCTTACTGGATACNTCCANAGGCAAACGTTTTATTAGCNGNATTGTCGCTTCAAGGGCATTGGGTGTTGTAGATGATGGNACACCTCAATTTGCAGGAAGCAATCAGGGTGATCCGGGTTTATCAAGTGTTCTGGCAGAGATGAGTTCAGATTGGGAGGTGTTACGGGGCAGGCTTGGGTTTAACAATCCAGACACCTATGGGACGACGCTTTCGTTAAGGACAGAAAATTATCGACTGCTTCCCAATGCTGCAGGTGACATTGAATGGAAGCAAATTCTTGAGACAGGAGTGATGGATAATTTGTTACTTGATGTAGATGCTAAAAATCTTTGTATGCAGCTTGATCTGGGTGATGGACTTCCTGTTCCAGGAATTTTGTTGAATTTCAGGACAACAATACAAGATGGATATAATTTATTTGGAAAAAAATTAGCGGCAGGAGATCACGCATTTAGTCCGTCACTATTCGCTACCAAGATCATGGGGGTGGGTGTTGCCTTAGAGGGATATGAGGGAATTAATTACTATGATGGTGATGGTAATGTGCTGAAACCAAATCCTTCCATAAATCCAAATGGATTGTCGGCTAACCCTTACGTATATCTGATCCCTGTTGGTGTAGATGTGATGAGAAGTCCTCCGTTAGGCGATCAGAGCCGAATTAGAACCTGGAATATTGAGGATGCCACAATTCCGACGCCATTTAATATTGGTGGGTCTTTTTACGATTCAAAAAGATTATTTCAAACTGCTGATTCTTTGACTGAGAGAATGTTTAACGTAAGAAAGCATCAGGCTTTTCGGCCGGTTAGTGATGGCAGTGTATTTCAGGAAGGTCCAATCCTGCCTCCGTCTCATCATGTCAATAATAGGCTTGTTGGAAGGTCTGTTTGGAACAGTAGTTGGAAATTAATCATTCCCGGCAAGGCGCTGCTTTATGATTCAAAAGAGGGGTTGGATAAGTTCATTAGGACTGTTAAAGACATCAAGATACACTTTGAAACATATTCCTATTCCGGAAACTAGAATATAAACATCTTAGATATGAATAAATTTCTCACTATATTAGCGTTTCTTTGGATTACGCAGCTAAATATAATTGCCTATCCTCCGGCACCTCACCATGTGATCGAAGGTCTGGTAAGGGATGAGCAGGGAAGGCCTTTGGTTGGNGATAATATTAANGTTGTGGCGGTTTCATTTGACGGTCANACAATTGTCTCNAGTGCGAANCAGGTGTTTAAGCCTGGTGTTAATTATAGTTTAAATATCCCGATGGAGTCTGCAGCAGCGCGGAATCTCTTTAAGTCTAATTCGTTTATGAACCAAATGGAATTCACCATAAAGGTTCAGGTCGATGGTAAAGATTATCTGCCAATAGAAATGATTGGGAGTACATCCAAAATGGGTCTGCCGGGTCACACCACATACCTTGACTTAACGTTGGGCGAGGATTCAGATGGTGATGGCCTCCCAGATGCATGGGAACAAGGCATTGCCTCATTTACCGGAAAGANTATTAATCAAATTAATCCCAATGATGACAGTGATGGCGATGGCCTGAGTAATCTACAGGAATATTTGAGTGGTAGTTATGCTTTTGATAAAAAAGATGGCGTTATTATCAATATTAACGAGTTAACCAAAAATAATGCTAAAATTGAATTCTTGGGTATTACCGGTAGGACCTATTCAGTTGAGATGAGCCTTGATTTGAAGGAGTGGGATCGTGCAGATTTTAATCTCGAAGATAGTGATGGTNGCACGTTTAGTCATATAATTGCAAACAAGGTTGGCACCATTTCNATTGATGTTCCGATTAAGGAGGATCAAGCTGGTGAAAATTTATTCTTTAAGTTAAAAGTTCAATAACTTTTGGTTGCCGTAATTTATTTTTCGGCATGGCGTTCAAAACTGAGTAGCAAGAATTGTAAAATTGAATTACAAAATCTATGGTCTCCTATTAAGCTACTCTCTATTAACTCCGGCTTCTCTGTATCCTGCGGATTTTACCATTCGCTCCTCTTCGTTCAATGCAGGTGGCGGGGTAGCATCCAATAAAGACTTCAAGAATTCCTATACACTTGCCGAGGGTGTGGTTCCCCATGGTGGTGAATCATCTCTTTTTAAGGTTAATAGTGGTTTTATAAATACGCTTCCTTTTGGTGATGTCATTAACAGGAATGACCTGGTTTTTAATCAATCAGTTGAATTGAATGAGGATCAAGAAATCTCCATTCAACTNAAGGGAGTTGANTTAATTGAATCGTTTGATATTGGCAANTTGCCAAAAAATGGCGAACTAATTGGTGCGCCTCCNAATNTGGTTTACAGGCCATATGCCGATTATTATGGCAGTGATTTTTTTACATTTTACGGNGTAATAAATGGCCAAAAAACTCAGGACGCTATAGTAAATATAAATATAGTTAATATTAACGATNGGCCATCNCTTGAAGTTAATGATGGNTTTGTAGGTAATATTGAAGATGAGGAAACAAACATAAGCTTTAGTTCAATAATTGACTATTTAAACATAAGTGATGCTGAGCAAACTCCTTTGACGCTCATTATAAATAAAGTCATCAATGGAGATGTTTATTCAGAAAATCAATCTTCGGATGATGGTAGGTACATTGTCCAAGAAGGGGAGCTGTTGAAATGGAGACCAGAACAGGATGCGTTCGGTGAAATAGAGGCTTTAGAACTGGTTGTATATGATGGGCAATTATATTCCGATACAAAAAAATTCAATATATTCGTCGAGGGTGTTGAGGATGATGTTGTATTAAATAAACCGATTAATGACATCACACTGGAAGAAAATGTTGAAGAGGTTAATATCAGTCTTGGAGAATTATTTTATGATCCTGATGGAAATCAAATATCTTATTTTGTAAAGGANTGGGACAACAAGTTGCTTTTGAACGCAACAGTTGATGGGAATATGTTAAAAATCGAACTTAACGATAATGCCAATGGGCGGGCAATGATTCAAATAGGAGCTAATTCAAACGGGCAATTAATATATGACGAGTTTGAAGTAAAGGTTTTGCCTGTGAGTGACGAACAGCCGTTTATCGTTAATTCATATTGGAAAGGATTTTATGATGGCGCCTATCAGGTTGAGATGCCGCCGCCTGTTAGGTTTTGGTCTTTTAGAACCAGNGAAAATATCTTTAAGAGTAAATCTGGTAATTGGCTATTTAACGATATTCAGGAGCTTCCGCTTCTTTCGGCTGAGCCATTAATTAATATCAATGGGATTCAGTGGGAAAGAATATATTTTCAAGATGGGCAGAGTGCTCGAATTCAGCAACAAACTTCGATGGATCTATTTGTTCCGAGTCAAGCAACTGGTTTGGACTGGGCAAAAAGAAATAATACCTATTCATTTGTTTTTGATATAAGAGTCAAATACGGGGTGAATCAGCCAATTCTAAATACAAATAGTGGGAACGAGGCAGGTCAAAGTGAATTATGGGTCAACCCATTTGGTGCAGTTGGTGGGCAAGGGGTTTATTCTCGGCCCGGTACTTTAAGGCCTGGCAAATGGCATCGTCTTGTTTATGTCGTAAATGGAGGTAGTGAGGATGATAAGAATGAATCCATAAGCTATTATCTAGATGACCAGCTGGTAAATTATAGAACTATGAACAATATGACTGATGGACGACATTCGATTGATTCATTGGTTAAGATAGGGAGTGATTCTCAAATTAACAACAAGAACTATGAACTGAGAAGAGTAGTTTATTATGATTATGCATTGAGCAGTGATCAGGTTGATTTCTTGGCTTTGATGAGTTTTGAGGAATTTAAAGTGGAAAATAATAGATCATTGGAGGACGGGAATACTTTTATTTATTTTTATAGAGGGGTGTCGGATCAAGATGATCCAAGTATTTTTATTACAACATTTGAGGAATATGAAAATTGGAGACTTCAGAGCTCAAATGACCTGGTCAACTGGAGAAACAGTGGAGTGATTAACACCGTAAAGGATGAGTCGGGTGATGAGGTTTATAGGACAGGATTGATGACTTTGGATGATAAAATCCAAGAGCAAAAATTATTCTACAGAGTGCAAGCAATAGAGTAAGGATAAAGGTNATGATNAAAAATCATTTAAAATTNTATTTAAATTTTTTACTGGTTTGCGTTTCAAGTGTCGGCTCCTANGCCGAAACAATCACTACGCAAGAATTTACATTTGAGGCAGTTGATGGTGATCCGAGNGGGGGTATTCAATTAATTGNNAANGAAGAGATTGTATACAATAATGATCGTGGGGAAAAAGGTGACCTTTATTTTTCCAATTTAGAAGTGGGTGATCAGATAGGCATNAAAATTTCTGACAGAAAATCCACTGTNATTANTAAAATACAGTTTGAGTATTTTGCGGCATTGAATCCATTCAACTCAAGCCAGCGCTGCATATTCAGAGTTTACTTGAATGATAACAGTCCCACGGTCGAAAATGGACCTAATCAGCCAGGGACTGTTCTTTTTGAAAGCAATCCTTTTAAATTAATTGGCGGTTATCAGATGGTTTCTTTTACAGGATTAGATTTTACTGTTCCTGCAGGTTCTCAATCAATTACCTGGTCTGCTGAATTTGCCGGNTTAAGTACCATTGAAAAGGTTGGATTATTATTAAATGAAAAGCCGAGTACTGGCTCAAATGAAGCGCATTTGTGGAACAAGCTGGTTAANGGTGGTAAATCAACATGGCAAACGGTGGGTGATTCGCAGGATAAGTATAATTTCTCTGCGCGTATCATTGGTAATGAAAAGGATCCAGAAATCGCCATTGAAAACAATATTATAAAATATGGTTCAACATTTGACGTTGTTTTTAGTAATGGACCCAAAAAGAAGTCAGATTGGATAGGGATTTACAAAAAAGATGTCATTCCTGGTTCATCCGCCCCAATCGCCTGGAAATATCTCAACGATTCAAATCAGATTTTGAGTAATGGAAGAATCTCATTTTTGGCTGACTTTGCTCCAGGTGAGTATCAGGTGCTTTTCTTCATAAATGATACATTTGAAATTTTGGATGATATTGATTTAATCGTATTGGAGTCACCTCCGGTCATAAATGCGATTAATAAAGACCAAGAAACAGTGATATTGGGTGATTCAATCACCTTAAGCGTGGATGCAAGTGGAGTTGAACCTGTTTACTATCAGTGGCTTAAGGATGATGTGCCTATTGCGTCTGAAAAAAACTCATCGTTAACATTGGATTCTGCCGATTTTTCGGCCGCTGGAAAATACAGTGTTATTGTATCTAATTTAGGGGGTAGCTTGAAAAGCAAACCTATTAATTTAATTGTGATTCTAAAGCCTGAAATTTTGAAAATTACAGAGTCAATGGTTGTTCAGCTGGGTGCTGAGGCAGTTTTAGAAGTGGAGGCTTCCGGGACGGGTCCACTTGAATTTGAATGGTTTAAGTCTGGCGTATTGATAGAAGGCGAAAATAGCGCTAGGTTGGTATTTGATGAAACAAAGCTATTAGATGGTGGGCTGTATAAAGTTAGGGTTGAAAATGAAGCCGGTAGTGTAGAATCAGCCGAAATGCAATTATCTGTTCTAGAGCCTGTTCGCATAATTAAGCACCCACTGGGCGGTGATGTACTCGAAGGGGAAAGTTTTACTTTCAGTGTAGATGCTGAGGGTGCTGCTCCACTCAGTTACCAGTGGTATAAAGACGAAAAATCGATCGAATCTGAAATAAACAGCAAGCTAATCCTAAATGATTTAGACAACTCGGATAGTGGAATATATCACGTAGAGATATTTAACCAGTCAAGCCGTATCATAAGTAACAAGGTTGCCTTAAGTGTGGAATTAAAATCCAAACCTAATTCATGGACAATAATGGTGTATGGCCATGCAGATCACAATCTTACATCGGCACTGATGGAGGATTTACTTGAAATGGAGCAGGCAGGCAGTGGGGATGGTTTTAATATCGTTGCACAGGTCGATATCAATACCAAAGATCGAAGAACAAAGCTGTGGAAACTTAAGCAAAAAGTTAATCCGAAGGACTTTGATGGCGTTACACGGCTACTTATTGGGGAAGACACTGATAATAAGTTTAAAACTTTTAATTCAAAAATAATTGAAAAACACCCAGAAGATTTAGGGATGGATGATCCTAAGCAATTGGAAGACTTCATTAATTGGTCCTTCAGGGAATATCCTGCTGATAGATATGGATTGGTGTTGTGGAATCATGGAGCCCAATTTGTCGGCTACGGTGGTGATACGCAAAATGGTACTCTTAAGCATGGCAAAGGACTAACTAGTGCGCAAATACGAGAAGTACTTTTAAATTCATTGGAAGATAATGATCGTAGTAAATTCGATTTTATTGGTTTTGACACATGTCTAATGGGTGCTATTGAAGTATTAGTTGATTTTAGGGATTTGTGTGATGTTTATTTTGGTTGTGCAGAATTAGATTATGGGGACGGTTGGGATTATAATCATACGCTAAACTATATTAAATCTAATCCTGAAGCTGATATCCTTCAATTAGCTGAAAATGAGGTTCAGCACTGGGATAAACATCATCAAGGTCAATCAATGGATGATACCCATAGGGTTCATGCTGCATTTAATATGAAGAAGTATGATAAATTTATTGGTTCATTCCAACTGTTTGCACAATTGCTAAATGAGCAGATTAGAATTGATAGTACCGATATCCCAAGAATAAGAGCTGAATCTATTCATTATTCGATTCCTGGGCGATCGAATGCCAAATCTCCCACTCATTTCATTGATTTAGGTTATTTTTCAAAAAATATCGCTGATTCCAGCAGCGGGGAACTAAAAATTGCTGCATTAGATTTGGTTGATAAAATAAATGAAATGGTTATAGCTAAGGCTGTTGGCTCAGAAAGAAACAGTGCATCAGGAATATCTATTGCTTATCCGCATAATATAAATGATTGGACAAAAAGATATGAGAAATTATATGATAAAATTAATTTCACTAATGATGTTGGATCTGATTGGAGATTGTTTCTTAGTGAGTTTGGACTAATGAGTCAAAGGGATACAGTAGGTCCCATCGTGGAAGTTTTTGGTGAGACCTCTAGAGCTGCAAATTTGAATCGTGTTGAGGATGAAGATAAAGAATATTTAAGTGTGACAGTGGCTGATCCAGCAGTACTGGACCTTATTGTTAGAGGAGAAGACACCTACGAGTTAAGTGCAACCTTAATTTTGCCAAGCGGCCAAGATGGGTTAAATTATGATTATATAGGCGAAGTCGGGGTGTTTAGGGTCGAAAAAGAAGGTGAATACCAGCTCAATTGGCCGGGAACNAACCCAATGNTTAAAGGTGGAGGTGATGATAATGAATATTGGTATGATTTAGGGGCATGGTATACGAATCGTGATAGTCACCAAATGATTAGCTTTGCGAATTATCAACCACCAGATTCTGACGAGTTGATTGAAATATTTCTATTTACTGAGTTTGATGAATCAGGGATAGGAAGGATTCACACAATTTTAGAGGATTCAGGACAGGAGATTCCCGATGGCGAAGCGGTATCCGCTACGCCAGCATCATCGTCGTTTGAGCTTGAACCAGGCGGGAAATTATGGCCTGTTTATTATGCTGAGTCATATAATGAAACAATTAATGAATGGATATACACTGAGTATTATTATGAAGAAAACTTCATTAAGATAACAGACTTTGGTATTGATGATATTTATCTTCAATACAACCAGGCCATAGCAGGTAATTATTTACTTGAGATTGTTGTTACTGATTATTTTGGTAATACCAGTGGTTATCTTGACTATAATATAGTTNTCCCTGANGNTGCTGANGTTGTTGATAGTGATAACTTTATAGCNCAAATAGAATATAAAGGTCAGCACNTNGGCGATNNGCCGGAANTAAATATAAGCAGCTATGTTGAATATCAAANAANGGCNAATCTTGAAATAGACGTCGAATTTTTGAATTGGTACTATGTTGAATGGCCAGGCGGTCAAGGTGGTAGTGATTATGTGCTGCAATCATCAAATACTGTGAATGATAATTGGATAAATATCTCAATAGATGAATTAGATTTCGACGGTGTCAGTTATATTTATTGGGTGAACGCTGTTTCCGATAATCAGTTCTTTAGACTGATTAAAAATGATTAAAACCTGATAAAAATCAAGGCGTTTATTATTCTTAATCACTTGCATTTTAAGCAAGGATTACAACGGTTTACTCTTATATCCTGATGGAATTTAAACAATTTAAGACAATTATATTCCTGGCATTCGTTCTACTATTTGCCAATAAAGTTTTCTCAATAGAAAAAAGAAATTTAATAGTAGATGATGGGGAAGTAGGGTTCAAATTAATACCTAGCAGTATAAGTAATGTCGATTTTAAAAACCTTATATCATTATCTGATTCTTCAGTTTATCAAACTTTATTAAATGGCTCTGGTGTTTGCGCGGGTGATTATGATGGGGATGGTTTAGTGGACTTGTATTTTGCCGGAATAGAAAATAATAATAAATTGTATCGTAATTTAGGCAATTTCAAATTTAAGGATGTAACCAGCGATTTATTAAAGTGTGAAGGCTTCAAATGTACTGCTACTGGATTTATTGATATTAATGGTGATGCAAAAATGGATCTGGTGGTTGGTACAATTTCTAAGGGGCTGTTGGTTTTTATTAATCAAAATAATGGTCAATTTAAGGAATTAAAATTAGACAAGGAAATACCAGATAATTGCGCAATCTATGGGGTATCTGTAACCGATTTGAATCAGGATGGTGATCTTGATATGTATATTTCTACTTATAGATCGAATTCTTTTCGCTAT
>PBKH01000042.1 GCA_002721375.1 Verrucomicrobiales bacterium | reverse complement strand
GATCACGGTCGAGCGCAGTGCCGAGGCACCCAAATCTTCGCCTAAACTTACATGGGCTGGATGGACTGATGANGGAGCCGCGTTAATGAAACTAGATGGTGACGCCACAAGCGAATATACAATCGAATACTCAACCAATCTCAAGACCTGGAACACCCTCCAAATCGCAAAACCCNTAGAANCGAGCACNGATATCNAAGACACCGANTCGCCCNACCAAAAACAACGCTTTTACCGTGCTCGAACCGCGGATTGACCCCTTACAGAGTATTATAAGAATGTTGGACAAAAAAATCGCAACAGTTTTTAACAGTTGCGATTGATCGATTAGTTAAAATTAATTTGGGGTTACTTCTTTAAGGCTAGCTTCTTGATGTTTGAGTTCTTCTTAGCTCGCTCAATATAAAACTCTGGTTTTGCTTTAAATTTGCGAACGGCAGTAGTACTCCAGAAATAATATTTCTTTCCATTATACTCATGCGCATAACTCTTTGGTGATATTATACGATCCTCGTAGACCATGCAAAATTTCTGACCAATGAGTTCAACTTTATTTTCAAGTAAACTCTTGTCGATCTGAGGCAATAAGTTGCTAGTCAGTTTAACGTAGTAATCTGGATCCTTCTTGAATTTCTTCACACAAGAACCGCAGCACATGAATATTTTCTTTCCTTTATATTCCACATACTCTTCAGAATCTATTTCATCCTCAATCATAAGCGGACAAAGTTTCTGCTCCTGAGCCAATGCAAAACAAACAGAAAAGGCCAATCCAGATAGCATTAAAGAAAAACGCATAGCGAGGAAACTCTCACCAAAAGAGTCGTAAATTGTCAAGAGAAAAGGCAGCATGGATCCATTAGGGTGACTCGTTGACAAACTGCTACACTCATCACAAAAATCCCACCAATTAAACTATGAAAACACGGCGCAAAAACATCCTGATCGTCACCGATGACGCCGGAGAGTCCCTCGAAATTCTCTATGCGAAACACCGGTTCGAGGAGGAAGGATGGACGGCACATATCGGGGCCACGAATAAGAAATTACTGCACGGTGTAATTCATGATTTCGAGCCAGGTTGGAACACGTATATCGAACGCACCGGTTATCTAATCCAAGCAGATATATCGTTTAGCCAAGCGAAGGCCTCTAGTTACGATGCCCTGCTGCTGATCGGCGGACGCGCACCGGAATTTCTGCGGCACAACGCACGGTTATTGAAACTTACCCGGGAATTCGATAAGCAAGGCAAGTGGATATTTTCTATCTGCCACGGCATACAGATTCTGATCGCCGCCGGGATTGCCACCGATCGAAGGCTTACCAGTTACTGTAATATTCGGTTTGAGGTGGAACAAGCTGGTGCCCGTTGGGTTAACCAACAAAGCGTAGTCGACGGCAACTTCATTACTGCACAGACTTGGGANAGCCACCCCGATTTTTATCGAGATATTTTCGCCCAGTTACGCAAGCGCTAAATTGCGCAGTGCTTTTTCACTCATCCTAGCCTCGACATTCGCTCCGAGGTTTCTTATTGGACGGCACGTGGGTATCACGCCGGAACAACTCGCCTCAATACAGCAACGCCTCTCAGCAGGGAAACCCTCCGCCCAATGTAACTCACTAAAACCAGCTACTAAAGAACTACAACAGGTCATCCTAGGCATCGACCCCTCGCTACGCGGTACCGGTTACGGCGTTATCGACACCAATCGATCGGACACCCCAACCACACTCTGCCACGGCACCATTCGATGCCTAGCTGATTGGCCGCTATCTAGATGTCTAAAGGAAATTTCTGAATCACTCGAGAATGTCATCCAAGAAACTCGCCCCACCATCGCCGCTGTGGAAGGGCTCTTTTATGCGCAGAACATCCGCACAGCACTCGTTATGAGCCAGGCACGCGGAGCGGCTCTGGCTGTATTGGTCCGTGCTGGCCTAGAGGTGTTTGAGATCGCACCTCGCAAAGTCAAGCAAGCCATTGTTGGCTACGGCGCAGCGCAAAAAGAAGCTGTCTCTATGATGATTCAAACACGCCTAAGGCTCCCAAAACTTCCAGAACCAGACGCAGCCGACGCCTTGGCAGTAGCACTCACCTACGCCCAGTCCATTGCCTCTCCTATCTCGGATCGGGCTATTAAACGGGTGTAGCTGCGAGGAACTTAGCCGACCTCTTAGCTTTCGGTATTGTCTGCGATTTTACCCACTAGTAAACTTCCTCGCCGTGACATCTATCCAAAAAACCGGCTCCGCCGCCAAAATGTCCGCCCAACTCTGTGTAAATTTATGCTGCCTCATCATGTTGGGATGCGGTTCCGGCGAACCTGCCAATGAACCGACTTCCAAGGTGCCATCGACCCAGGCACAACCCGCGAAGATCGCTGATGATCGTTCAACCGTGCAGGCATTAGCCAACGAGCAACAAAGACTCGATCAAACCGTATTCCGCCATGAAATCGACGCACAGGCATATGAAAGCGCCTTTGTCGCGCTATGGGACAGGTTGCGTTCAACCGAACCTTTCAGTGTACTTCGCCAGTTCCCTTTCATCCGGCTCGACTTGCCNGCAGCTGCGANTTGGACAGCGCNACCNCTTGGTGTACCCGGCATCCGGCAGTCNCNTCTCGACGGTGAACCGNCNNCGCTCAATCATNCNNCATTTGTCGCTCAATTAAACCAATTTGAAGAAGCNGGATGGAAAATTCTCCAAACCGAATGGCACCATTCGAAATTTAAACCGGCCACAGATAAANAGGCCCCACAATCCATCGTGTCTTTTGAAATTCATGCCGCGAACCTTAACGCCAAGCGTCGTNTCATAGTTAAAGGCCAACTCGAGGTCACATGGACAGCAAAAAAAACCCGCTCCGGTCTTCGCATCCCAGGAACGATAGTTGTTAAAGACACCACCCTTACCGACCGCACCGGCGCACCGGCCTTTACCGAGCTTCTGCAAATCGACCCAAAACAAGTCGATGCCAAGCTTTATCCGCGCGTTAGTCCGCTCATCGTGTATGACTTGAACGGTGACGGACCGTCGGAAATCGTACTTGCAGGATGCAACCTAATTTANCGAAACCAAGGNAACGGACAGTTCAATCAAGAACGGTGGCTTGAACATCCCATCGCCCCACTGGGCGACGCCGGGATTCTCTCCGATTTTAATGGTGACGGCTATGTCGATTTCATCTCAACAGGAAAGGAGGACGGCCTTCTCCGGCTCTGGACAGGTGAAACTGGAGGCCAATTTAACGCAAAACCTATCATTTGTTTCGATAGGCCATACGAAAATCCGCACACAATGACGGCCGGCGATCTCGACCTAGACGGCGATCTCGACCTATTTATTGGCCAATGGAAACAACCGTACCTACGCGGCTCAATGCCAACCCCTTACTACAACGCCAATGATGGCTACCCTGACACACTCCTACTAAATAACGGCTCAGGTCGGTTTACAGACGGCACCGAAGCAGCCGGCCTCTTGGCCAAGCGCAATCGCCGCACCTACAGTGCCTCATTTGCCGACCTAGACGGCGATCAAGATCTGGACCTGCTCACCGTTTGTGATTTTTCCGGGATCGATCTTTATCGTAATGAGGGCCGAGGAGTTTTCTCGGATGTCACTGACCAATGGGTACAACAGCGGCATGGGTTCGGAATGGCCCACACCGTGAATGACCTTGATGGGGATGGAACACTCGACATCTATATGGTAGGCATGAGTTCCACCACAGCTCGACGCCTTGACGGCCTTGGCCTCGGCCGGGAGGGGTTCAAGAAAATTGACGATATGCGTGCGCCGATGACCTACGGCAATCGACTCATGCTCGGCAGCCAAAAAGGCTTCCATCAGCCGNATGTCAACGACGATGTCGCCCGCACCGGATGGTCGTGGGGCTGCGGTTCAGCGGACTTTGATAATGATGGCGATATGGATCTTTATATTGCCAATGGTCATCTCAGCGGCAATTCCGCGCTCGACTACTGCACCCGGTTCTGGTGCCACGATGTCTACACCGGCACATCCAAGCCAAACGCCACACTCGACACATTTTTCTCCGGAACACTTCAAGGCCTTGGCTCGCAATACTCTTGGAACGGCTTCGAGCACAACCACCTGTTCCTGAACCGTGGTAACACTAGTTACCTCAATACAGCATTTTTGCTCGGAACAGCGTTTGAGTTCGATGCTCGCTCAGTGGTGCTCGCCGACATCGACTTAGATGGTCGGCCGGACCTTCTTGTTGTCCAATATGATGCTCAAGAACGGCAGCAGCGTCTTTTCGTGATGCGAAATCAAATCGAGACCAATGGCCACTGGATAGGCGTCCACGTTCCTGATCGGCCTGATCTACCGGCCAACGGTGTAACCGTTCAACTGCACACCGATGATCGAAGTGAACTTCGAGCGCTCGTAACTGGGGACTCATTTACCGCGCAACACCCGGCGACGACCCACTTCGGGCTTGGAGAAAATCAAGTGGTGAAAAAAATAGTAATCCGTTGGCCAAGCGGCAAGACCCTCACATTAAAGCAACCGGCCATCGACCAGTATCACCAAATTAAAATTTAACCCATCAACCTGCAGCCTCTTGGTGCGCCAAGTCCTCCTCGAGGAAACGAGTGACTTCCTTAAACTTGACCTCGTTTTCCGAGTTGGCATCAATGAGTATCCGGTGCGCCTCAAGGCTAGTCCGAATTAACTCGATCTTGTCCTCCGGTCCAGAGCTTTCCACAGACTCNACATCCACTGCTTGTCCAAGCGACTCGATAGTGCTGAAAAGTTCAAGGATACCTAAATTATCCAAAAGTACGCGCACAGACTCCGTTGGTCGATATAGAGAAAACCTGCCGGCAACCTCCGACTGGGCAAGAGTTCGGTTAAGCCCCACCAACACACCAAGAAATGTGCTATCCATTAATTGGCAGTCGCTCAGATCAAGAGTAAAGTTGCGATTACCACGGACGATGAGGCCATTAACAACCCTCTTGAAAGGTACGCTAGATAAGCAGTTGGCTCGGCCGGTAATACGCACCACGGCATGCTCACCGAAATCCGCTACATACAGTTTTGCCTGTTCCGATCCCAAAACTAAAGCTGAAGCCAACTTTCGACAGTTTTTTGCTTCTGTCAAGAGCCGCTAGAAAAGGATTGCTAAAACGNATAAAAGGATAAAAATTAAGTCCAGTTTTTAAACAAACCATGAAAACTGCAAAAAAANACGGTGCGGGATTTACGCTAATTGAACTGCTGGTCGTTATTGCCATCATCGCCATCTTAGCGTCATTGTTACTTCCTGCATTGGCTAAAGCCAAAGAACAGGCCATGCGCACCAATTGCATGAACAATTTCAAGCAGATCGGTATCGCAAATGCCATGTATCTGAATGACAATGAGGAATATATGCCTTATCCAGGTTGGAGTTCGGGTACGATTGGGTTGCCTAACTGGGCATATACACGACTTAGAAATGGAACTCCCGCATTAGATGCGGCTGACAAAAGTCAATTATGGACCTACCACTCCTCTAGTAATGTACTGAAATGCTCCATGGATTATATTGTGAAACAACGAACACACAGAATGTTTAAAGCTCGAGAGCAACAAGTAACGAGTTACATCATGAACGGTGCCTTTTGCGATTATACAAAGAATCTAGGACGTAAGCCGGGCATGACCTACAAGGTAACAGAGTTTGAACCTGGTGATGTGGTTTACTGGGAGGCGCACAGTGATGATGCAGGAGCCTATGACAACGCCACCAGCAGGGCAAACGAACCGGTCGCAAAACGACACAAGGAAGGTTTCGTTGCTGCATTTGTTGACAGCCATGTTGAGTTCGTCAGACATAGAATATGGGCTAAAGAAGCGCTATACAAACCACAAGGCGGGAATCGTTGGTGGTGCAGCCCAAGAGATCGAGGCCGATGATAAATAATTTTAAAATACGCATATTGGCATTTTCGATTGCCTTCCTTCTAATCGGCTGTGGAGATAGCACCGAAGACGCACTGCAGGCAGATACTGCAGAAGAATCAGCCAACGACTTGGTCTCTTACTTTGAAAACGCTGACCCCAAACTGAAGAAACTGGCCAAGACTGCAAGCGATGCACTCGAACAAGGTAACTATCCCTTGGCCGTTCAAAGCATCAACCAACTCAAAGCCAACGGAAGAGAGTTGAACGTCGACCAGTTAATGGTTATCACCGAGGCTGGCGTTAATGTTCAGAGCGCCATAATTAAAGCCTCTGAAAAAGGTGACAGAAAAGCTCAGATGATGCTGAACATGCAGAACGCCTCGAGGCGCAACTGAAAAAAAAGATCACGCTTTTTTCTTCGCCTTGGCCTTTGATTTGTCGTTACTAGACGAAGCTTGGCCAAGTTCCTCCCCCTCGATTACCACAATTGTTTTGCGTAGCATCTGCCCCTGGTGAGTTAGCCCCTGTGCAGCGATGCCGATGATTTTCGCCCCCGACTCAGGCTCTGCCTCGGGATCGCGCAATTGATGTTTTTCCCCATCGAAACACTCATCAGGCTTCGCCTCATGGGTGACTACTCCAACCCGACGCGCCACGTCCCGGCAAGCAATCTGGAAGTTGTCCAGTTGCCGAATCAGCTTTTCCTGCCCGGATTGCCGCCCGGCCTGATTAAGAGCGAACACGTGGTCCAGCATCCCGGTGACCACCTTCACCCAGTCGACCTGTGCCCGGTTAAGCTTATCGACCTCGAGCCTTAAATGTTTTTTCTCGGTATCGTTGGCATTCTGAAGAAATTCTGTAAATTCGCGTGCCTCGGCGTTGATCTTACCCGCGATTTCCTTTGATGTAGCGTTAATCTCGTTGGCTCGATCCTCAACATGCAGCCACTGCTCAGTTGCATTTTCTACTTGCTTGGTCAAAGCTTCCAGTGAAGAAATCTTCTCGACCGAGGCAGCCAACTCACTCGCCTCGGTCAGGTCGGCTCTCGCCTGAAACTCCCTGAGGTACGGCAGCACCATAACCCACGCCCCTGCAGCTACACAGGCAAAACACCAAAACGCTTCCAGTCCATTGAAGGGGGTGTTGGGATCCGATTCGTAATAAACCAACCATGCCATCAACAACAGGGCCACATCACCCACGATAAAGGGCCATTTAGTAATTTTCGGTGCCGTTGATTCGCTCATCGGTGAGGTCTTTTTAACCTAAGCAGCCAAAGCGGACGAGCAAAACCAAGCACGACTTGTCACGTCACGAGGCTTTGTTTAGCGTCGTGGTCGAACTTGCATGAGTCTATCTAAAATCATTTTACGCTTGGCCAAGGGGCTATTCTCCTTGGCGTTTGTTTTTACACTGTCCGCGACCGCAGGGGCCAAGCGCGCGCCCAACTTCGTTTTGATTTTTATGGACGACCAAGGTTATCAGGACGTCGGTGTTTTCGGTTCCAAAACAATCAGAACGCCCCATCTCGATAACTTGGCCAAGGAAGGGATGAAGTTCACCGATTTTTATTCACTCGCGCCGGTCTGTTCCCCGTCACGTGCCGGACTGATGACCGGTTGTTATCCTCCGCGNGTGGGTATCACTGGGGTGCTGTTTCCCNGGCACACTATCGGATTGAACCCGGAAGAAACCACCGTTGCGGAAATCCTTAAGACTAAGAGCTACGCAACAGCGGCTGTCGGCAAATGGCACATTGGCCATCTGCCTAAATTCCTACCGACCAATCATGGGTTCGACAGCTACTTCGGCATCCCTTACTCCAACGATATGGACGGCGTGAAAGGCAAGAATCGCAACCTAGATCGGGCTTGGATCGAACGGGACGTCACTCCATGGAACGTCCCACTACTGCGCGACACCAAGGAAATTGAACGGCCGGTTGATCAAAACACGCTGACTACCCGTTACACGGAGGANGCGCAGAAATTCATTTATGCCAACAAGGACAAGCCNTTTTTTCTCTACATACCGCATACNATGCCACACATCCCGTTGTTCGTATCGGACAAGTTTTATACGAAAGATCCGAAACAAGCTTACATTCGCACCATCGAGCAACTCGATCACTCAATCGGTCAGATCTTGAAAACGCTCAAAGAAACTGGAGTCGATAGCAATACACTGGTTGTATTTACCAGCGACAACGGACCGTGGCACCTCANGCTCCNCCACCACGGTGGCTCTGCCCTGCCCCTGCGTGGTGCGAAATTCAGCACGTGGGAAGGTGGCATGCGCGTTCCGACCATTATGCGCTGGCCCGGTAAAATTCCGGCTGGCTCGGTTTGCGGCGAATTGGCCGCCGCATGTGACATTCTCCCAACATTCGCTAGACTGGCCAAAGCCGAACTTCCAAAACGCAAGATTGATGGAAAAAACATTTGGCGCCTGATGTCGGGTAAGGAGGGTGCAAAGAGCCCTCACAAGGCGTTCTACTTTTACAAAGGCAAAGGACTACGAGCCGTGCGGAGCGGCCATTGGAAACTCCACATCAGTAGCAACAACCGGAAGGAACAGCAGAGCAGTAAAAAGCCCGCTCTAACACTTTATAACCTTTCGAAAGATATCAGTGAAACCACTGACGTGGCCGCTGAAAACGANCCGATCGTGAAGCGCCTGTATAATCAGGCTCAAAAGTTCGACAAAGCACTAAAAGCCGACGCCCGTCCACCAGGTGAAGNCAAAACCGAAACGAAAGGCTAAAACAAGCGCTTAGCCAAAGGGGCTCAGCGTTTCAANAAGCCCATACTTTTGAGCCAGTCGCCGCAGAGTCTGGGCCAGTCGGTGACCGGAAAGTTCGACGACCTCAACCCGTAACCGTGGCCGCCGCTCGTAAACACGTGTAACTCACTGCTAACACCGTTGCGCCGCAATTCCTGCCAAAACCGAACGCTACCCTCCGCCGGCACCTGATCATCNGCAGCATGAGCGAGAAAAACAGGCGGTGTGTTTTTCGTGATTCGCAACTCCGATGAAAGTCTGCTCTTGGTTCCATCATCAACCAAATAAGCCGGATAAATTAAGACACCGAAATCTGGACGACAACTAACCTTATCGATCTCATCCACCGGTTTGTAATGGCGATTTTCATAGTTCGTGAGCGCCGCAGCAGACAAATGCCCTCCTGCCGAGAAACCAAGTATCCCAATCCGTTTAGAATCAAGGCCCCACTCCTTTGCATAATACCGTACTAGGCTGACGGACCGCTGTGCATCCTGTAAAGGGGCGTCGTGCTTAATAAGATCCTTACGGCGAGGCACCCGGTACTTGAGCACTACGCCGGTCACACCGATAGAATTAAGCCAAGCCGCCACCTCGGTACCCTCGAGATCCCATGCCAAAATTTGATAACCGCCTCCCGGACAAATCACTACTGATGCACCAGTGTCCTCGGCCAAATTCGGCTTGTAAATCGTCAAAGTTGGCTTGGTAACATTGTTATATTTCTGGATAAACTCACCCCTATGTTTGTGCGTACTCAACGTCTCTGCANNCACATCTCCCTTTTCGCCCGGCACCTCGCTTGGCCATAGATCAATTAATTTCGAGATTTTCAAATCGGCCGATTGGATCNTGGAAAAACCAAGTCCAAATAGCAGCACACAGAAAAAACGCATGATCATTTCAAAAAAAACTCAAACAAGTGTTTAGCTTGAAGCGAAAAACAGACTCAACAGTCTACNTTAGGCAAAAACCCACAGGTCAACCGANGCTTACTCAGTCCTTATTTACGGNTCAAGTCACGGATACGGATATTGCGATACCAGACTGCATCTCCGTGATCTTGAAGCAGGATATGCCCTGACAATCGCTGACCAAAAACTTTCAGGTTCTTNAATTTGCTTTTAGCGATGGCCTGCTTTAGCTCGTCACTGCCAAGTTTGTAAGCCAGCACTTTCTTGCCATTCAAAAAATGTTTTACAGTATCCCCTTTGACAAGAATGCGGGATGAGTTGAACTCNCCAACTGGCTTGAGCGGCTTATCTGCTGATGGATCGAGCACGTCGTAAAATGCCGCTGTCTGCCGGTTGGCTCCTTTAGCACCGTCGGGATGATTAACATCATCTAACACCTGATACTCGTGGCCCAGCGACCCCCGTTCTCGTATAATAAAATATTTCACACCACTATTTGCACCCTTTGCCACTTTCCATTCAAATCGGAAATCGAACTGATCATATCTACCCTTAGTAATAATATCGCCACCACCGCCCTTTGCCTGGTGCTTTAGGCAACCATCCTCAATCANCCAACCCTTTGATGGAAATTTACCAGAACGAGCGTTCATCCAGTGTTCGGTAGACGTACCATCAAACAACGCCATAAAGTTTTTCTCGCGTTTAACACTAGTCTTGTCCGCGAAAGTGAGCGTCGCTCCCGATAGAACCAACGTTAAGGACACCATTAAAAAGATACGGTTTACATTATTAATCATCTGATTAGGGGAAGGCAGCTTGGCTAAGAGCCCTCCTGACGACAACTCAAAACATCAGCCGGCTTGAGCGCTCGGCAAGTTGATTGCTCCACTTCGACCAGAAGCTAAGCTGTTGGCCAAGCGCCTCCAACTTAACGAGCGGAAGCTTCTCCACTCGACCCTCTGTCTGATGATCGACCGTCTCCCAAGCCTGGCAAAGAGAACGCAATNCCACATCCACCCGCGCAAGTTCGGCCTGCAAGCGTGTGTGCAGTTCCGAAACCTGTTCATTCAACGCCATTCCCTCACCCATCAGTGCAGCCCGCAGCATCGGCGAATCCTGCANCTCTTTTTTTGCCAAAAACGAGTCGACCTCTCGGCAGACCGATCCGATCTCCATGAACCAATCGGTCATTTCGTCTGGAATCGTCCGCACATTTCTAGGCACTTGGCCAAGCTCCAACTCAAGCAAATGCCGCACACGAGATTTGGACTCTCGAAGACATTCGTAAGCTGCGTTCACCTCTGCAAATCGCCGNTGCATCAACGCCTTGTCCTCGNTTGTTGATCTGGAAGCCAAGTCGGGATGCACCTCGGTGGATCGTTCATGAAAACGCTGTTTGATTGAATCTACGTCAAACCACGGACGCCGCGGACAATCAAGCANTGCGAAGTAGTCGGTCATCGGCCGAAAACAGGACTATCAAGGTCAAGCGCTGAAACTCTCGCCGCAGGAGCAGGTGCTTGCCGCATTTGGATTGTTAACATTGAAGCCACCGCCCTCCAGTTTATCAGCGTAATCTAGTTGACTACCNGTGACGTACAGCGCCGTTTTAGGGTCGACAACCACACGAATACCGCCGCTCTCGACGAGAATATCGCGATGCGCCGGGGCATCTTGCAAATCCATCTTGTACTGCAGCCCGGAGCAACCGCCGCCGACCACAGCCACGCGCAACACGCCCTCCGGACGACCTTGCCGATCGAGCAACGAGCGCACTTTGTTGCCAGCATCGGCACTGACCTTGAGTAAGCGCTCGTCGCCGATTCGAATTTTCGCCTCTGATTGAGGTTCCTTCCTGGCTATGCCGGAAATCATCGGCCGCCAGCCTAACCCGGCAAATGCTCAAGCGCGAGTCAATCAATCACGACTGCTACCACAGCGATTCGGCTTGTTTATTAGATGGTCAGCAGGTAATCAGTTGTGAACCNCAAGCCGGGTGTNTGGCTTGGGCAAGGGGCTAATTATGCAACTCGACGAGACTCAAAAAAAGACCGTTGCCGGCTGGGTTGAGGAGGGACTCGACCTGTCAGCAATTCAATCGCGGCTCGAATCGGAGATGGACATCCGTATGACCTACATGGATGTGCGCTTTTTAGTGGGAGACCTTGAGTTGACGCCAAAGGACGAGGAGGAACCGGAACCGTCCGAACCGCCAGAACCACCGCAGGATGCCCCAGCAGCAATGGCTGCCGATGCCCCAACACCGGACAATCCATTTCCTGCTCCTGAAGATCCTATGGACGAGANGCCGCCAGAGGCGGACAGTAACAATGCTAGCGGAGATGTGTCCGTAACTGTTTCGCCCGTAACCAAGCCAGGTACAATGGCTAGCGGCTCAGTGACCTTTTCCGACGGGGTAACTTGTGACTGGCACGTGGATCAGCTCGGTCGACCTGCTCTGGTACCACCAAGCGACGGCTACCGACCACCGGAAGCTGACATGCCCAAGTTCGGCCAAAAACTGCAGCAGGAACTACGCGGAGGTTTTTAGCGACCATAAGCTTGACCAAAAGCAACTACTTTCCAGTCTTNTTTGTACCCTTGGTAGTTTTTTTGACCGATTTTTTCTTCTCTTTTTTTGCCTTTTTCTTTTTCTTGGCGAGACGTTTCTTGAGCTTGGGCCAGTTGTCCTCGGCGGTGATATAGCCAACGCAATTCTTCGCGCCACATTTGCAAATATGGTCCTCGTATCCGTCGAGATCGAAGCCATAATTGTAGCTTAATTCCTCACCCTCCTTAATTTTGCGCTTGGAGATCAGCCAGACGCGGTTCTTGATGACATCAGGCTCACAATTGGGGTCACAGGAGTGGTTGATAAAGCGTGCGGTATTTTCCGAAATATTACCGTCAATGTCGTACCGTTTGTTAACCTCAAAGATGTAGACCGCACCGTCGGTTTCGCTACCCTGATTTTGCTCGATTAGCGCGATACTACGGCGTTCAGACTCCTTTTTAGTGATTTTTTCACCGATATACTCGATGACCTTTTTGCCTTTTGGCACTTTGATTTTAGCAAACACACCAGTGCCGTGGATTTCCGACTCGCGAACCTCGATGTATTTGCTAGTGGTTGGCTCCTTGCCCATACGGACATGAATTTTAGGCATGAGCAACCTAAAGGCGAAGTTTTTTCGATGAAAAGTTATACCTCCCGCCCGAGCATGCGATTGAGCGAGTCAGCGGTCTGGTAAATCAACGCCTCAGGATAGTGAGGGTACGGGTGGAAGTACTCGAAAGTTAGGTAACCATCGTACCCGATCCCTTCGAACGCCTCGATTACAGCTGGCCAGTTGGTAGTCCCATCGAGCAGCGGTCTNAAAGACTCCAGCGAATGGTCGGTACCCTTCTTTGTAAACTCCTTCAAATGCACATTGCGAATGCGCTTGCCGAGAATACGAATCCAGTGTTCAGGAAACTGAAACAACATGATATTACCGGTGTCGAAGTGCACATCCACATAGTCACTCCCGAACCCATCGACAAACCGAATCATCTCCTCTGGCGATAGCAGGTAGCCATTAAAAAAGATGTTCTCCATGTTAAGGTGCACTTTGAGTTTCTCGGCGTTTGGCAAGAGTTTACCGATCGCCTGCCTTGCGCGTCGATCGCAGATGTCATTTGGCGTCGGGTCNTGGTCTTCTCGCCATGGCATGTGCACGGCTCCTGGCACAACAAGCAGATTTTCGGTGCCCAAGTGATGGGCCGCCTCGGTCATCAACCCGGCCAGTTCGATCCCACGTTCACGCTCAGTGGGATCGTTGCTCGTCAATGGATAAGGCCAAAACAAAAANGAGCACAGCCCGCTGATCGCGATACCGATATCCTCGGCCATCTTTCTGATTTTCTGGAAATCTTTTGGACCGGCCTTGGGTGATAGATCACTCTCAAGATCGTAGTTCAACTCTATTGCATCGAAGCCGGCGTCCTTGGCCAACTGCAGACACTCGCGCAAGTTCATCCGGTCCGGATAAGGAAATGCCCAAAGGTTGATCGATTTTTTCATCCCATAACGCTTGGGCGCAACCTTGCGCGGATCATTCGCAGCCTGAGCAGATGACTTGGTGGTTGTCCCAGCCGCAGCTAGTCCGGCCGCNCCCATGGCCAACTTAAAGGCGGAACGACGAGANAATTCGTTAGCAGTCGACACGGGAGCGCCCCAAGGGGCGGTCAGTTTTATGATGGGATCTTTTTTTATGGACATATCCTGAATCGATTTCGGTCAGACTTTCCGTTGCCCTAGACCTAGAAGCAAGGGGAATCAAACATTNTCTANCAGATTGCCAGATNGCTTAGTTTCGTGACCTCCTCAATCGGCAAACCAGTCCAATGCAAAGAGCCTTATTGAANGTGTGACAACCGCAAGTACTGCACANCCACTCCAACGTCGACCTTTAATGAACATCATCGGTTAAGAGTCATTCATCCTGTTTCGGGCGGGACGGACGACGCGGACGACGCGGCCTAGACTTTGGCTTATCCCCTTCATCACCACTGGGAATCTGACTGCGTTGCAAACGTGAACTGCGGGGTGAATCATCATCCAGCTTGGCCAATGGCTCCGCAACAGGCGATCGCCTAGGTGTCCGAGGCATATTTCTTCCTCTTGTACGTTGGTCCTTATTGCCAGCGAATGATAAAACCAACGCGCCACAACCGCTGATGATTGCCCAGCAAAGGATGACTTGCCCAGCAAACGGCAGTAAGTAACAGAAGTTTAGCACCCAACCGCCACGCCAGACACGTCGCCAGTTTTGACTTTGATCGCCCGGCACAGGGAGTCCAACCCCTATCAATTGGCACAAGCCAGATGAGCCTATTACGCCAAGAATTAGTGGCACGCTTCCGATCACATAACCGATTATATTGAGAACGGGATTTGAACCTTTACCCAGCACAACAAAGCCGATCAAGAATGTCGGCAAGACAACCGCCAAACCGGTCAGAGTGGCGCGGATTGGTTTCTTGTAATGATCCCTAGACTGGGCCACAAAACGGGGGAAAAGCGCAGTTCCAGCCAGCCAATATGCCTGAAAAACCAGCATTGCACCGAGGATCAACAAAAAAANCTGTAAAAGTTCGCTAATCGTCATCGCCCGGGNAATCTACACAAATCAACCTGAAAAGTTTACCCAAAAAATTAATTCAACACCGGTTCAGCCTCGGCAACAACGCAGTCATCGAAGAGCTTGCCCAAAAGCCGAGTTATCGGGCCAATTTCACCGTTTCCAATGGTTCGACCGTCGACCTTCGTGACAGGTGCCAATTCCCCCATCGTACCGGTACAGAACATCTCCTCGGCACGATATACCTCAGTCAGAGAAAAGTCTCGAACCTCATGAGAAAGCTCGTTTTGCTGACAAAGAGCNAGTACGACCTCGCGCGTAATACCCTCTGGACANGCGACTAAACGACTGGTGATCACCGTGCCATTATCGACGATAAACAAGTGCGTGGCATTCGTTTCGGCAACAAAACCGCCATAGTCGAGCATCAATGCATCGTCCGCCCCGGCGTGGTTCGCCTCGATCTTTGCAAGAATCGACTGAATCAGATTGCAGTGGTGGATCTTGGGGTCAAGCACATCAGGCGGCGGACGGCGGACACTAGAAGTAATGAGACTAAGCCCACTTTTGTCATACACCGGCGCTTTGTGCTCAGCCAAAACAATCAACGTCGAGCCGGCCGTATTGAGTCGCGGATCCATGCCAGAGGTAAACTTAACGCCTCGGGTAAGCGTGAGTCGGATATGTGCGTTGTCGACCATCTGGTTCGCCTCAAGCGTGCGCTTAATCTCGGCCGTAATTTCCTCAGCCGAAGGGACCTCCGCGAAGGCCAACGCGAGTGCTGAACTGCGGAGTCGCTCCAAGTGCTTGGCCAAACGGAAAATTTTTCCATCGTAAACACGCAGCCCCTCCCACACCGCATCACCACCCTGCACAGCGGAGTCGAATGGGCTGATACCGGCCTCGTCTCGGTGGAGCAGCTTGCCATTGATATTGATCAGTAGGTCTAGATTTTTCTGATTAAATTTTTGAAGCATGATTTTCGGTCACGTGGTAATGCGGTGTGGGTAAATTTGCTGATAAATATCGTTACACTGCTGAAGCACACCATCGAGCGCATCGGGAACCGATTCCTCTTTTGGCCGATACGGACGCCAGCCTGTCGTGGTTTCGACTTCCGGGTACCAATGCCGCGCCCATATGCCGTCTGACTCACGGATTCCCGGTGGCCACTCGAGCATGGCGTCGGTGAAGGGCAAGCCAAGCCGTTCGCAGAGCGCACTGAGCATACCTCTCGGATCGCGCAGCACTTCGGCAGAATCTATCACAGGTGGCACATCGCCGGTCAACTCGCAAACGTAATTGAACAACTCAAGTTGTTGTGGCAAAGCGGTATCATGAAGCGTCGGGTTAGGAAGTTTTTTGATCAGCGAGGTGAGCATTGCGCTGGGCTCCCGAATGAGAAAACAGTTCTTCACCTGACCTAGCCAGTCACGCCCAACACTCGGCAACATATGGTGACACATATGTTTCTGATAAAAAATTGTATTGCCCCCGGGGATCGGCCCGGTCAACCAAGCAGTAACCTTTTCCCAGTCAGCCTCATAATGCTCAATAATCTCGTCGGCCATGGCATGCGGCAGCTTGGTTTCGCGCAGGTAATGCGCGTATAACGGCTCGTCGACAACGAATGTGTCAGGTCGGTTCTCCCAAGCCCGCATTAACGCAGTGGAGATATTCCGAGGNCCACACCACATCGCTAAGTGAACACCAGTAGTCATNTTTNCCGTCATCAAAAGAGGCGCGAGAAAATAATGAAGAGCAATGTCATTATTTTTTCAGCAATCAAGCAATTGGTAAAAGACTCAACCGCCAGCGGATCGGGCGACATCAAGCAGTTTCATCCACGCGCCCATGTAGTGGCCATGATCCCAGAATGTGCGACCGCTGACGAGGTTCCCATCGATCACGCANGGCTCGTCAACGAAGGTGCCGCCACATACCTCGAGGTCAAACTTGGCCTTTGGCACGGNGGCCATACGCCTCCCTCGCACGCAGTCGGCGCGCGCGGGAATCTCGACGCCGTGGCATACGCTGGCAATTGGCGCGTTTTTCTCAAAGTAATATTTTGTGATACGGAGAAGATCCTCATCCTCTCGAATGTATTCCGGGGCCCGTCCGCCACTAAAAAAAATGCCGAGATATGCCTCCGGCTCCACATCCTTAAAAGCAACCGCTGCCGGCATGGTGTACCCTTCCCATTCTCGCGTGATCGTCCAACCCGGTTTCACCTGATGCATAACCATCTGATATTCGCGCTTCTCTGGGGCAGCAAGCACCGGCTCGTACCCCCCTTCAATCAATCGAAAATAAGGGTACATTGTATCAACCGTCTCAGCGGCATCACCAAAAACAATTAGAACCTTGTGTTTTCTATCATCACTCATGGCAGCAAACGAGTTAATCCTTGAACAANCACTATTCCAAGCNTATTGCACACACTAGAATGTGAAAAAGATTAACAGATGATTTTGGATAAAGTGTNTTAGGAGCCTATTNAGTTTACAGGCACATTAAAATAAGCCANCTCTTGAAATTTTATTCCTAATTNTTGTGTATAACCTTCGTGTTTTTAGGTGAGTTTTTTTCTCAACTAGCTCAAACATTTATCTAAGTAAGTTCGGGCTCTCAGTATCTCGTNGGTGGTTTCTGCGGCCGTAGGGAGGATCGGAATGCCCCTAGGCACGGGGTGCATAAAAATGCTAGTAAAGCCCCGGTAATTAATCGCCCTTAGAGCATGGACGANGGGCGNAAAGTCGAGCTTNCCGCGACCGGGCANTTGGAGAAGTTCCTGGTCCTTGGGAAGTTTCTTCATGCAGCCCATGCCGTGTTGCCAGGCATAAAAAATGAAAAGGCGGTTCTCCAGTTGCTTGACGAGATTAGCCAAGTCGACCGCCTCAAGTCCAAGCGTTTCCAGATGATACGGTGCCATGGCAATACCGATATTTTTCGATACCGAAAATTCCAACAACCACTTCAACGAATCAGGAGTGTTAATGAGATTGCCGCTGTGGTTTTCGATCCCAATATTAACCCCGGCTTCCTCTGCTGCCTCGGCATGAGGCTTCATCTTTTCGGCGAACGTTTTGACTGCGTTTTTCAAACTCTGCCCTTTCAACCCTTTTGGACCACTCCCGCTACACACCAAAAGACTGCCACCGAGTCTAGCACAGACATTCATTTCTTGCTGCAATCTGAACGGACCCAAGTCGTAGCGTGTAATACAGCCCAGCCGGACATTATATTGTTTGAGAAGTTTGGTGAATTTTTCATGCCCCATCATCTCCATTTGCTCTCGCTGGCTACCGTGCGCACGTGGCCAAATATCTATGGTGCCCGCACCCATCTTTGCGGCCTCAGGGAGAATTTCTGATATTGGCAGAGTACCGTACATTGATGAAGAAAGAATATAGTTGAGCCTAAAATCAGTCTTAGCAAATGCATGTGAAATTAAACCAGAAGTTACACCCCCGAATGCGGCAAGTTTGAGGAAACGGCGCCGCGTCAAGACAGCTTGAGTAGGCACTTCACGGCGCACCTCATGGGATGGATTAAGATGGGTATTCATGCAGGCGAAGGACTTTGATAAAACAACGTTTCTAACGCAAGCTACCATTCAGAGAAAAAAGAATCGGCGACCGGCTACACTTGCCCAAGTTCTGCACTCGACTTTGGCAATCATTTTATCCACAATTGTGCCTCTGTTAATCTGAAAAATCATCATGCCACTCACGTCTGTCAAACAACTCAAAACCGTCAAGAAGAATATCCGCAAACATGTGGATGATGCGCTAGAGGCGACCGGCGGATTGCTGCGGCTTGCACCTGCCTGGGTGCCACGCTCTTTCCTGCAACCTGGACTGCGGCTGAAGCTGCACCCTGATGACACTTATGCCTATGGCTTGAACCGCGGTGGCATTGATGAGCGTTGGTTCGGATCAACCACCGAGGCTGCCAATGAGGGGCGCGTGCCAGATGAAGGCTTGAGCTACGTTGTACATGGACGCAATAGATTTACCCTGCGCGATGCAGTTGCCGAGTGCGGCGCAGATATCATTGGCAAACGCATCTGGAAGAAATATGGAAAGTGGCCAGTTTACTCCAAGTTCTTCGACAATATGGGCCCCATTCCGCATCACATGCACCAGAACGCCAAACAAGCCAAGTTGGTTGGGCAGGAAGGCAAGCCGGAGAGCTACTACTTCCCGCCGCAACACAACAACGTCGGTAACAATTTCCCTTACACTTTCATGGGGCTCGAGCCAGGAACGACCAAATCGCAGGTACGCAAATGCCTTGAAAATTGGAACAAGGGCGACAACGGCATCCTTGATTTGAGTCGCGCTTATCGGCTCAAGCCCGGCACCGGTTGGCTGATCCCACCCTGCATTCTGCATGCCCCCGGCAGCCTCTGCACCTACGAACCACAATGGGGCAGTGACGTATTTGGCATGTATCAAAGCCTCGTCGAGGGACGCGAAGTACCATGGAGNTTACTGGTAAAGGACATGCCAAAGAAGAAGCATCNNGACCTCGACTTNATAGTCAATCANCTCGACTGGGCCGGCAATACAAACGAAAAATTNANAGACAGNCANTANCTTGAGCCAATCNCNGTGGCTGACACGCGTAAGGAAGGCTNTGTCGACCGCTGGATCGTNTANGGCCGCATCAAGAAAGAGCAGCTATTCACCGCAAAGGAACTCACCGTCGATCCCGGCGCCAAGTGCACCATCAATGACAAGGGTGCTTGGAGCGGNATCTGTGTTCAAGGCAAAGGCACCATTAACAGCCTACCTCTGAACAGCCCGAAACTTATCCGATTCCACGAACTGACCGAGGACGAATACTTTTGTACCGAATCCGGCGCCAAGGCAGGTGTCACCTTTCAGAACACCAGCGACACCGAGCCGCTAGTGCTCCTGCGCTACTTCGGCCCAGAGGTGAACACCGACGCCCCAAGTATTGGCGACTACCGCAAACGGAAGTTTAATTGATTAATAAATCAATTACTCCAGCGCTTGGCCAAGTTTTTCTAATAACGCCGAATTGGATTGTGGCGTGTCAAGGGCGAACCAGCGTTTGGAGTCTCGGCCAAGCGAGCGAACAGCTAAATCCATCGTACCTCCATCGTTAATCGGAATACGAGTCAACGACACAAAGAAAAATCCGCCAGAGTCGACACCGGACATCCACGTCGGTAGATAGATCAATTCGACGGTTTTATCGTCCGAAACCCAGCGGGATATTTTGCGGGTGACATCAAACTGAAGCTTTTCCAAGCCACCAACGGAAAATGAAAATCCATCGGTCTTCGGCTCGGTTTCCCAGCCAATACCCCCTGTAAAGGCATATATGAGAGCCGAACTAGTCGGCTTTTTGAATGGAGCTGTAACCCAAGACAATTCAACCCCGACCTTTTGTTGCCGGATAAATTCGCGCGGCACAAAGTCCCCAGCAAAATTATGCCACTGGGTCGATTCATGATCCATTGACGTTATCCTCGCTGATGATAATTGGGCAATTCGCACGTAGCGGCGGAGTTTTTGAATCAACTCTTGCTCGGACTCAGTTCGTTGACCACCAACCCAAGCTGAGAGCCTTTTAAACGCCAGGGACTCACCGCTGGGCGGCTTATGGAAGGGTGACGGTTTCTGACCAGCTTTGGCCGCGAACTTACTACCGACCAGTGAACAGATGGTATCAACCAAAATGTCCTCAACAGCAGGGTCATACCGTCCCGGTTGCTCGTAGTAGACTTGCGAAAAGTCTGCTTCGTAGCCGCCCTCGCGAAGAATGCGACGCGACGGAATATAGCCNGGCATGTCATTGGCCCATGCATTAAGCCACAGACGCGACCAGTCGAGTTCACGCTTTAACCTGACAGAGTAGTCCACCACGACTTCGCCAGCGAGGAAGACCATCGCTAAATCTTCCCCAAACTTCCAGACCGACACCGGGTAATTCACCTCGGCCGGTATTTCGCCGGAGACGTCCAGCTTAGCCATCATCGCCTTGGCCAATTGATGATGGAAACCCCCAGATTTTAGCTGTTCTTCCCAATACGCGCGAGGCTTAGGCTTGGCCAAGGGCAGCTTAATATGGCGTGATTCAATAGTAGGGGCTCCATCGAGCGCGATTGTGTTTCCGGCAAGCAGCCGCTTGGTTTCCGTTGCAATGGCGCGTCCGTGGTCCTCCGCGATGGATAGATTACCGCTTGGCTGAGGACCTATGTCTGCGCCACATCCAATGGTCATCAACGAAACGGCATGCTCAAATTCATTCTCAATCCATGTATTAGCAAATCCGGCCCAGTCGCCACTGATTCGATTCCGGCCCCCAACTGTAGTACAGTGACAGGCGTAGTTTGCCCATACGGCTCGAATGCCCCCTTCCGAATCGCGAGCAGCCAGCACCGGCATGCTGTGATCGACCGGTGCGTTTCGTTGATGCCCAAAACCGGCCCAGTTGCCGCCATTGACTACTCTTCGGTTGCCCCCAAACGTTGCACGACCCTGATTCCACTCAAGCGTCATTGGCTCACGCTTGGCCAAGGCTTCGACGACAGCATGCTCCATTTTTTCGATGACAAACTGGGAGTACGCCTCGACCCTCTGATCCTGTTCCGGTGTGGTACGACCCTTCCAAACAATCGGGGCGTAACCGACCAATGTCGGAGCGTTATGAGTGTGCGTAGTCGCGACGATCAATCGGCCGGCGGCCACCCCGCGGTTAACCAAACGCTTAGCCAAGCGATCCGTGATAGCTTGAGTTACACCGCAGTTGTCCAGCGCAACAATCACCGCCGGCTTAGTTTCGCCGATTGCCATCGCTCGCGCCCATAGCAACGTGTCAACTCCCTCATGCTCGCTCGTGCGCCCGCCNTAACCAGCCAATAACACCGGGTGTGTCGGTGTCACATCCACCTTTGCCACACCAACCATGACCGCTCCCACACCCTGCCCCTCATGCGTCGCCAGCAAAACAATCAATCCAGCTAAACAACGTTGAACGGCATGAAAAAAACAGGAAATCCAATATCTAAGTAAATAGGTCATTATTAGCTGATTATCTTTTTGGCTGATCCCATAAACGGTATGGGTCGTTGAGACGTTTCATTTCATTAAACAGCAGTGCCTCCATTTCCATTCGTTTTTCCATGAACTTCGATTTTTCTGCCAAGTCTGTCAGGTTATTGCGTTTTTTGCCGTGTTCAAATATAAACTCATGCGGATTGGTTTTCAGATTGAACAACTGGGTTTCTCGTACCTCACCGTTCATTACATCGTATTTAATTAATTTCCAATCGCCCTTACGAATACTACGCATCCCTGGCTTAGTACCGCCACTGTACATTCCGTAGAGAGTTTCGCGAACGGTTTGAGTCTGGCCGAGCAGCACCGGCTTGAGACTAAGACCTTCGTTCGTTTTTGGTGTTGGAACACCTGCTAGATCGCATAGTGTCGCCAAAGTATCAAGCAGGTAGCTGTTTCCCTTCGCTCTACTACCAGGCTTGATTCCGGGGCCCTTGACGATNAACGGAACGCGCCAAGTGTGTTCATAGAGGTTTTGTTTCCCCTGAAGTCCGTGGCGACCGATGGCCATACCGTGATCGGCAGTATAAATGATATAGGTGTTATCGAGTTCGCCCATCTCCTTCAGCCTATCAAGGACACGGCCGATCTGTTGGTCGATATACTCACTGCAAGCAAACTGCCGACCGATCTCGTTGCGGATAGTGCGTTCGTCGCGCCGCTCCCATACGCCGGATACTTTCACCTCATCACGCAATCCAGGATGGCCATGGGGGAACGGATGTTTCTCAAGCCAATTGACCGGCAGTCGAGGTTGTTTGAGATTGGATGGCGGAAGCGAATGCTTGTCACGATGGTTCACCGCACCGTATTTCTTGAGTAATTCAGGTGTGCCATCTCGGACATCGTGAGGGTGTGAAAATCCAAAATAAATCAGGAACGGATCGGTATCCATCGAAGATTCACGAACCTTTAGATAATCCAACACCTGATCGGCGTGCCAAGCGCTTCCGGTTTCTGCTGTACTTCCCCGACGGGTAGCGTCACGCCGGACTTTGAAAAGTTGATTCGCCGCCTCGTAGCTGTTGCCTCTTTTGCAAGTCCGCATCGTATCGTAGCCAGCACGATTGAATACTGCTGGCAGAGTNGAGTCAGCAAGGTCAGGAGGCACCAAAGTAGGATTCTTAATGTTAGGATTGAGTGCACGACGGCTTNTGTCCGGGATGTGCCATACAGTTCGACCGCTCATGATCATGTGTCTCGAAGCGGTACATACTCCACCCACCCAAGAACCCATCTGGTAGGCCCCGTCGATCACCATACCCTGCGAGGCCAGGCGTTCAATAACCGGAGCATTTAATTGGCTCTTGGGATTGTAAAATTTGAAGTCAAAAGGCGACTGATCGTCGGCAATGATAAAAAGGAAGTTTGGCCGACGGCTATCCGCCTCGGCAGTGCCAACAAGAAGCGAAATCGTAATAGCGAGGAGTAATCGTTTCACGATTGGCTTAATTACCCCGAAGTTTGATATTATCGAAGTCATTCATGTCATCAAACGAGCCGATACCGATACGCCCCTTGCCAAAAGTTTTGTCGGTTACGCTCATATGAGGTTTGGTCATGTTATCGAAGAACACCTCGATCGTTCCTTTCTTCGCATTTCGAACAACCTTAACTTTGTGCCAAGTCTCGTTCCTCCAAGGAGTCTTGTTTTTATTTTTTGTCATCGCCTTACGTGGGGCGTTTTTGACAATCATAATTTGGCCGCTGTGAGGATCAGGATTTGCACCAAAGTGGCAATAGTAAAAGTGCTCAGCATCCTGCCAATTGAAAAACACGCAGCAATCGCGATGCCCACCGGTATCTTTCGTACTTTTAACGTCGAATGTCAGCTCAAAATCAGCAACCTCGACTCCCTTAATAAGTGCGATGTGGTACGGGCTGCGGACCTTTGGTTTGTAGTCACTTTTCCGGCGGTTGATTCCAAAGGCCTGATTGCTACCCTCCTTACGGTGTGACCAACTCTTGGCATCCGTAACCTCCCAGCGACTGTGACCTTTTTCGAAATCCTCCTCGAATATTAGCGGCAGTTTCGAACCTTTAGTATCTTGCGCTTTGCCAAACGAAATGAGTGAAAACAGGGCTATTATCAAAAACAGGTTAGAGACTCGCATGCGCTATAAATTAGCGCATAGCCGTAATGCTGCCACTAAAAATCGAGGGGCAGTAAGTTTATCTGCGGAGATTTGGAACCGGCTCAGCTGCCTGATCTAACGCAATCCGGGCACGGAGTTTCGAGAGTGTAGGAACCATTGTTGGCTGTTTGGCTAGATTGGTCCACTCGTTCGGATCGTACTCGTGATTATAAAGTTCCTCCGAACCGTCGGCGTAGCGAATATATCGCCAACGCTTGGTTCTGATAGAGTGGTTACCCATTCCGTAGGTGCTAATGGCTGGGTATGGCCANAGGGCGTCAGGATCTCGCAGCAAGGGNACAGCACTTGGCCCGTCGCACTTGGTTTCGTTCTTCAGACCGCAGAGNTCCATAAGGGTGGGATAGAGAACAGTAAGATCTACCGGTTGTTCGCANAGGGAACCGGACCTAGTAACACCTGGAGCCGAAATGATGAACGGAACATGATTAGACTTTTCCCAAAGTGCAAACTTTTCTATGTGATCCTTCTCGCCGAGATGAAAACCGTGGTCGGACCAAAGGACAATGATGGTGTTGTTCGCGATGGGGCTGTTATCAAGTGCNTCCAACATACGACCGACTTGCGCATCGGCAAATAGGCAACACGCGGCGTAAGCCTCGATGAAATCCTCGTANGAACCGGGGATTTTTCGATCGAGTTTGCTCATACCACTCCAGAACCACTTGGTGCGCTTCATCAGAGCGATTGCCCCGGATGGAAGATCGTTCCAGTCGCTCTGCAGTCGCTTCGGTTTTGGGATCGTTGGCAGNTTTTCGTGATACTTGGAGGGTGCGAAAAATGGCGAGTGTGGCTTGAAGATACCGCATGCGAGGAACATCGGCTTATTCTTTGGNGGGTTTTTCAGATTTTGAACACAGTACTCAGTCGTTCGGAAATCAATTGTGTTTTTTTCGTCTTTCGGCCAAGCACCCCAGTCCGTGTTTCGTGACCCGTATTCCGGTGCCTTGTTAAGTTTCTTTGCAGGCATGTTTTGCGGAGCCATAGGGAGAAAATCATCAAACGAAGCGTTGTCGTGAAATGCGCCCTCAAGTTTGTGATGAAAAATTTTTCCAGCACCGTGCACAGCATAACCTGCGGCTTGGAACTGCTGCATGATGGTTCTACGCTTGGGCAGTGCCTTTCTCCAGTCGCTGTTGTTTTGGTAAACGCCGCTCGTGCTGGGGCGCAGGCCAGTGAGAGTGGCCACGCGCGAAGGATTGCATGCTGCGGAGATGCAATAAGCCCGAGTGAACAACATGCCGCGCTTAGCCAAACGCTCAAGGTTCGGCGTCTTGATCCGAGACTTGGGATCNAGCAGTGAAATGCTGTTATTCATGTCGTCAATGACAATAAACAGCACATTGGGTTTGGCTTCTTTAGCNCGTGCAAGCATGCCNGTAACCGCTAGCAAGAACAGGAAACGCAGAATCATTCTTGTTTCTTCTGTCGCGATCCCAGAAAACGCTTCAACCGAGAGCCGTACTCGGGACGTTTGATCCATTCTGAAAAGTAGGGGCGATATGCCCCGCTCTCCCACCAGAAAATCCTGGCAGGCTGCAAGTTTACCTTTTTCCCATGATAATCCAGCCCGTTCACACTAGCAGTCACCGAGGCATCGATAGACCGAATTTTTTTGCGAAGACGTTTACCCACCTCAGAGGCCTTGTTGATCAGATTATTTTGTTCTGCGAAATCCTTCTTCAGATTGTAGAGTTCGTACTGCATTTTATTGCCATCGGGAAAAGAAATCATCTTATAGTCGTTATCAACGACAGCAATTCGACCTCGGCTCCGAAACGGAAGCGGCTTTTTCCTTGAACCGATTTCTTTTGAAAACAATTTAAACAAACTCTGACCATCTTGCGGCTTAAGAAGAACGGTTCTTTTCAGCCCGGCCACCCTGACCAGCGTAGGGAATACATCAACGGCACCGGCAGGATAATGAGTGATGCGCGGCTTCCGGATTACGGCCGGCCACTCAATGATGGCAGGGACACGCAGGCCACCTTCGTACATCGAACCCTTAAACCCGCGCAGTCCGCCAGTTGTTGGGGGATCAAAACGAGGCAAACCGCCATTGTCGCTGGTGAACCAGACAAGGGTATCCTTGGCGACTCCCATTTTGCGGAGCCCATTCCGCAGCGCACCGATACTGCGATCCATAGCGACTAGTTCGCCATAATGCTCCTTAGCCTTGGCACTGAGTCCGGTGAACGTTTTTTTATCCGCTTCGCTGGCTGTCCACGGGTCGTGCGGGGTGCCATACCAAATAACAGCGAAAAATGGTTTCTTCGCATCTACCTTCTTTTTGATGAACTTGAGCGCCTCATCAACGATAATTTCCGATGAGTCTCCAGAGTATTCCTCGATACGGCCATTACGACTCATAATCGGATCGCGATCGAAAAAATTTGTCACAGACAACCACTCGTCAAAACCGAAATTTCCGGGATGATGTGTATCCTCACTGAAAATCGGTGCGCCAGGGCCGCGGAGTCCGTTGAGATGCCATTTGCCGAAATGCCCGGTAGCAAATCCGGCGTTTTTCATCGCCTTACCAAGCGTCTTTTCCTGTTTGCGCAGAGCGTAGCCGTGGTCGAACACGCCGGTGCGATCGTGAGTGCGCCCAGTTAATACCGTGGCGCGAGTCGGAGAACAAACCGGGCCACCAGCATAAAACCGCTCGAAACGCAGACCATTTGCAGCCATCGCATCAAGGTGAGGTGTTTTAAGAGCCGGATGATTCCGATAGCTGGTCTGCCCCCATCCCTGGTCATCCGCCATAACCAGCACAACATTTGGCTTATCGGCAAACACAGAGGATGTAAAAACAACCAGCGATAGCGCGGTTAAAAATCCCTTGAGCATCTCAATCATCCTACCGAGTAATGTCCAAAAAATCTAGGCCACTGCCAACATACAAGCATCGTTATTTTGTTGGCTTTTGCCAGGGCGTTTTACCAGCGCGTTGGTAGTGGAGACGCAAAGCGATGGCCAACTCGTTGAATTTCTCGCGGTTGGATCTAGCCAAGTCGTTTTGCTCAAGAGGGTCGTCTTTAAGGTTATATAACTCGTACGGTTCAAAAGGCGTATTGTGAACTAACTTCCAATTCCCGCGACGAAAAGCATGATAATCCTTTCCATTGTACCTGTAACCGCCCTCGCGCCGGACAAAAACGAGATCACGGTCAAATGTCTGAGGCTTACCCAGCATAGTCTGGAGAATGCTCCTCCCCTCGACATGACTAGGCACCTTTGCGCCCGCTACTTCACAGGCGGTGGGGTATAAGTCCATAGTAACTCCAACGAGATTACTGCGAGTTCCAGCCTTGATTTTACCAGGCCAGACAGCACAGGTGGAAACCTTTAACCCCCCCTCATACATGTCCTGTTTTCCACCACGGTGATTACCGTTTTTGCCGCCGACGTTCACTTGACCGCCGTTATCACTACTGAAAATGGTTAGTGTTTTGTCATATTGTCCATTTTGCTTTAAGGTATTGATCACCTGTCCTATGCCACCGTCCATATGCTCAATGAGCGCAACCAGTTTAGCTCGCTGATCTGTAATGCCCGGTTCTCGATCCTTC
>PBKH01000041.1 GCA_002721375.1 Verrucomicrobiales bacterium | reverse complement strand
GATGCACATAGTCCTCAGGATGCTGCGGCACATCATAGTTAACGACATGGCTAACGTTAGCGATATCCAGCCCGCGCGAGGCAATGTCAGTAGCAACAAGCACCTCAAATTTTCCATCCCGAAAACCTTTTAGAGAACGTTCCCTCTCGGCCTGCGTTCGGTTCGAGTGAAGAATGGCGACGGAATGATTCTTGCGCTTAAGCAGCCGACCCACCTTGTCCGCCCCCACCTTTGTACGACAAAAAATGATCACAGAGTCAAAGTCCACCTTGCCGAGAAGCGCCAGTACTAGTTCATCCTTCTGGTCATAAGCAACCGGGTAAACAGAGTGCGAAATTGTATCGGCCACAGAGCGGCGCATCCCAATTTCGATAGTCTGCGGGTCTTTCATAGCCCACTGAATAATCGTCTCGATGATCGGCGGAATAGTTGCGGAAAAGAGTGATGTATGGCGTTTCTTAGGGCATTTCTGAATGATCTTTTTGACATCCGGCATGAAACCCATGTCTAGCATACGATCAGCCTCGTCCAGCACAAGGTATTGGATGTTTTTCAGTGTCAAGTTTTTCTGGGTCAAGTGGTCGAGCAACCGACCAGGGGTGGCAACGATAATATCGGTTCCTCTTTTAAGATCTTCGGTCTGCTTACCGTACTTCACTCCACCGTATAGCACGGTCGTCCGTAAATCAGAGTACCGCGAAAAATCTCGAAATGCTGTCTCAACCTGAGAGGCTAGTTCACGCGTCGGCTCAACGATCAACGCTCGGGGGGGATCCGCTGTCTTGCCAAGTTTCGTCAAGATCGGTAAGCCGAATGCAGCTGTCTTGCCGGTGCCGGTTTGTGCGCTGCCAATCAGATCGCGTCCTTCGAGAAAAAGCGGGATGCCCCGAAGCTGAATTGGCGTAGGATCCTCGTAACCCATTGAGCGAATCCCCTTGAGAATATTATCTGAAAGCCCCAGCGAACTGAAAGACATGGCCGTTGGATTTAACAGAAATACCTACAATGGGAAATGTAAAATCCCATAAGCACTTGGCCAAGCGCTCAGCCAGAGCTAAAAACGCCCTATGAAACTTACCCGGGATCACAACCGCGACGTGTGGGACCAACGTGTTCGAAAGGGCCTGTTGCATACACGAACCGCACGTGACGACGAATTCAATGAACCACTAAAGGCCATCAATGGCCGAGGCTGGATCGATGGCAGGCTCGATGGAAAACAAGTACTATGCCTCGCAGGCGGAGGAGGATTACAGGGGCCTCTCTACGCTGCTGCCGGAGCCAAAGTCACAGTACTGGATCTCAGCCCAGCCATGCTCGAGCAGGATCAACGTGTAGCCTCTGAACGAGGACTCGATCTCAAAACTATCGCTGCGTCGATGGACAACATGCCAATGCTCGCGAACGCGTCGTTTGATCTCGTCACCCAACCGGTCAGTACATGTTACGTGCACAACCTAGCCGAGGTCTACAAAGAGATCGCCAGAGTGCTTCGCGTGGGAGGGCATTACCTGAGTCAGCACAAGCAGCCAATCAACCTTCAGTCAGCACCAACACCATTCCCGAACGGCTATGCGATCACGCAAAACTATTATGATAAGGGGCCTCTGCCTCCGTTGCAGGGGGACTTCGAACACCGCGAGAAAGGAGCACTTGAATTCGTTCATCGATGGGAGGAACTGATTGGCGGGCTTTGCCGAGCGGGCTTCGTAATTGAGGACTTGGCCGAGCCGAAACATGGTGAAATCGGGGCGGAGCCCGGAACCTTTCAGCATCGCAGCCAATACGTACCACCGTACGTGGCGCTCAAGGCGAGGCGTATCGACACACCCACATTCAGCCAAGTGGCATCAACCAAAATTTTTACCCCCTGAATCTGCTTGAGCGGAACCATCCACCGCCGGTAGTTTGCAGCACATGATAGTCCGCTCGATGCTTCTCATAGTTACAGGCATACTAGTTGCCTGTTCCTCGTTCACCATCAACTACACGCTAGAAGCAGAATTCTCTGACGACTGGGACAAATTCGAGAACGTTGCAAAGACCCATGGATCAATGGTGTCGCTACCGCCGTTCGAACTCTCCCCACAGGCCTCGATGGAAGCAGTAGATGCCGCAATCGAAGTAGCTAACGCAAAACTCAATGCGATCGCCAAACTAAAGCCCAGCGAGATGACATTCGTGAACACCATCGGCGCACTGGATGATATTTCATTCGAAGTATCATTGGTAGCTAATCGCACCTACATGCTTAAGGAAACTAGCGAGAACGCCGAACACCGTTCGAAAGCGACTGAAGCTATTAAAAAAGTCGACGAATGGTCGGTCGGACTAGATTACCGAGAGGATGTCTATCGGGTAGTGAATGCCTTCGCTGACACCAATCCGAACCTAGAGGGCGAAGCCAAGCGGCTCCTCGAGCAGACATTACGCGACTACCGCCGTGCCGGTTTGCATTTGGTTAAGGCCGAACGAGATGAGGTCGAAGCACTTCGCAAGGAACTTGCCGCTGCCACAACGGAATTCCGCACAAACATCACCAAGGCCAAGAAATCGATAAAGTTCACCAAGTCAGAACTCAAGGGCTTGCCAGAATCCTTTCTTGAACAGGTCAAGACCGGGAATGACGAGTACACTCTGCAAGCCAATGTCACATTTCACTATCTCAACATTTTGCGCAATGCAAAACTTGAAAAGACACGTATGCGTTTTTCAGCTGAGCGGCTGGTGCTAGCCAGCGAAAAGAATTTACCATTACTAAAAAAAATACTGCAACTGCGAGCAGTGATCGCGGCCAAGCTTGGTTACGAGACATGGGCTGACTACCGATGCGAAGTCAAAATGGCGGGCGATGGTAAAACTGCATACGATTTTTTGATCAATCTCAAGGAAGGTCTCGAACCAAAGTGGAAAGCCGAGATGGCGGAGTTCACCAAGATCAAACGGAAGGAAACCAACGACCCAGACGCCGTAGTCCACATGTGGGATATTTTTTATTATGAGAACCTCTATAAGAAAGAAAAATTCTCAGTTGACGCAGAACAATTGCGCGTTTTCTTTCCGTATGAACAAACCTTGAAAGGCATGTTCCGGGTGTACGAAGAAATCTTCCGCTTGAAGATCATTGAAACCCAACCGAACTATAAGTGGAACGACAAGGTCACGCTCCATCTCGTTTATGACTCACTGTCTGGTGAACCGCTTGGGGCTTTGTATCTCGACATGTTCCCACGCGAAGGCAAGTACAACCACTTCGCTATGTTTCCTCTTATTTCGGGTAAACAGTTGCCAAGCGGACATTATCAGCGACCCACTGTGGCGCTCATTTGCAATTTCCCAACGCCCGGAAAAGACAAACCTTCGTTGCTATCGCACGACAATGTCGAAACATTGTTCCACGAGTTCGGCCACGCGTTGCACGGTATTTTAACCCGTACAAAATACAGTCGATTTGCCGGCACAAGTGTGCCACGTGACTTTGTTGAAGCACCCTCGCAAATGCTGGAGAACTGGATCTGGGACAAGACCGTACTCGATGCCTTTGCAGCGGACTATCAGGACTCATCAAAAAAAATCCCACAGTCTGTTCTTGATAAACTACAAGAGGCTAAGAAAGCCACTATCGCGCGACACTATCGTCGCCAACTTTCGTACGGACTAGTCGACCTCGGCCTGCATACTTTGAGCGTAGATGAAGCCAAAGCTGTTGATCCGGTAAAGTTATCTCACCAAATCACCGAAAATATATACATGAAGCCGCAGGACAACACATCGTTCGTCGGCTACTTTGGCCACCTAATGGGCTACGACGCCGGCTACTACGGCTACGCCTGGGCCGATGCCATCTCGGCGGATATGGCAACGGTGTTTGAGAAAGCTCCAAACCGTTACTACGACAAAAAGGCCGGCATGCGACTGCGCCGCGAGATTTATGAAGTCGGTGATTCACGCGACGTGAACGAGTCGATTGAAAAATTCCTAGGACGCCCGCGTTCTCTCAAGCCCTTCCTTAACGACCTCGGCATCAATAAATAGCGCTCAGTCAAATGAAGATTGCACAACTTTGGCTCGAAAGGAAATTTGAGTCAAAGAGTACAATAAAAAATAGTCCTCCACTACTGCAACCACTTAAAAATAGCTCACCCTGCAGCTTTACTTAACGCGTTTAGAACAATATCGGGAGTCAGCAACTCAGGAAGCATCTGAGGTTCGGATTTTTTGTCGCGCGGAAACACCAGCACAAGCGGCACACCCGCCCTGCCTAGACTATGCAGCTCTTTCGTGATTTTATCCGAACGGTGCGTATAATCGGCCCGGAATACCTTGAAATCATTCTCTGCTAACACAGCGCGCACCGACTCGATATCGATGCTTGTTTTTTTATTGGCGATGCAGGTCAGGCACCACTTAGCCGTGAAATCTACCAACACCGGATGACCCGCTTCACGCGCCTTGGTCACTGCTCCTTTGCTCCAACGGTGCCAGCGGATGCCGCCGGGGAAATCCTGCACCACACCGTCGCTGGACTGTGACGGATCGACCGGCGTACGCCATTGCATCTGGCCCTCAAGGCCGAACACGACCCCTCCCAAAGCAAGCGCCCCAGATATCCCAAGAGCGAGACCGCGTCGCCTAGTGCCACGCTGAAAAAACTCACCAAACACCCATGCAGCCATTGCGATCAAGATCAAAAAAATACCGAACCACAACACCCTGCTCCCGTAATACTCAATGCTCACCGTGAACAACCAAATGACCGTGGCCAGCATCGGGAATCCCATCGCCACCTTTAACCGCTCCATCCACGGCCCCGACTTGGGCAAAAAACGCAGCCAATTTGGATTCCAACTGAGTAGGATGTAAGGGAATGCCAGACCAAACGCAACAGTAACGAATACTAACAAGATCACGCTGGAAGACTGAGTAAAGGCAAAGCCAAGCGCCGGTGCAAGAAATGGCGCTGTGCAGGGAGTCGCCAACACCGTGGCCAAGACTCCATTAAAAAACGCACCTACAGACCCCTCCCGGCTCGCCAAAGAGCCGGCCGCCACACTGACCGATCCCAATGTTACCTCGAACAAACCAAATAAGTTGAGCGATACCAGAAGAATCAGTACGGTAAGCAAAACAACGAACTGCGGGTTAGACATCTGCATACCCCAACTGGCCAGTGCTCCTGCACTTTTCACTCCTATCACCACACCAGCCATTGCCAGAAACGACACAACTACCCCTGCGCCGTATAGCATACCTAGCAATCGCATACGTGCTTGCGACTCCTTACTTTGATTGACAAAACCGAGAATCTTCAGAGAGATCACTGGCAGCACGCACGGCATAACGTTCAAAATGAGTCCACCTATAAACGCATATAACAGCATTTGCCAGAGTGACCTGTCCGGTGTTATATATGGTGGTTTAATCGTAGCCGTTCCAGCGTTTCCTGAATTGGGAATCAAAATCGGGACACGAACATGAAATGCTTCTGTTTTGGTGTGATCCTTTAGGCCCCGAACAGCCAAACCAGAGAGTTCGATCGGCCAAGCACCCTCGTATTTAGTCACGGTTTTTCGAATTCGAACGCGATCTTCATTGATCACTGTCACTGTGCTTTCTGGCGAGATACCAAACGCCTCGGATGGCATTATTGAGAAGAAATCGCAATCAACTCCCGCCTGACCAGCGTTAAACTCGATCAGTAACGACCGTTCATCGTTTTTGACTTGACCATCCCACACCGATTTAACTGAAAGTTCAGAATCAACTTTCGGCAGTTGTTTCTTTGCTTCCTCAAGCCGAGGTGCGTCGTTAGAGAGAGTGTCCGAGCCAGCGATTATCATCGTACCGCTCACAGATTGATCACGAGGAATACAACTTACTTTACACTCAAGCCAACTAACCTTGCCGGAGATTTCAGCTTGGCCAAGCACAGCATCGGAGTCAATCGTAAGCGGTACAAGTAGGATCGTTTTGCCGTGATAACCGTAGCCGACTGAATCCAGCGCCGTAAACTTTTCCGGCACAGGCCACCGGATCGGCCCAGCACTGACTCCCTTGGGGAGTAGCCAGTCGACACTAGTCGCAATGCCTGCCTCACCAGGGTTGATCCAGTACGTGTGCCAACCGTCGTCCATCGTCAACTCTAGGCCAGCCATAACCGTTGTCCCCGCCTTAACCATCTTGTGCGACAACAGAAGATTAACCATTGTTGCCGACTTGGCCCCTCCACCGGATTGGCTTAGCCCAAACGGATTATCAAATTGCGCATTTAGTTTGCTGGCAAATGCCAGAATAAAAAGAAACCCGAAACGGCGGACTCTCATAGCGGTTTAGGATGCCCTCAGAATGCGGTCCGTTCAATTCCAGACGTGGTGTATACAAAAATCATACAACCTCAGTCGGACATTTAGGAAGTGAATCGAGGAAAATCTGGCCGTAGCGCTTGGTTAATACACGGCTGTCGAGCACTACGACCATGCCTTCGTCGTTCTTGGTACGGATGAGCCTTCCGACACCCTGTCGAAATTTAAGTACCGCGACTGGAAGTGAAAACTCCATGAACGGGTTGCCATCGCGAGCTTCGATTGCTTCGATCTTTGCCTCAACTAGCGGATGATCCGGCACTGCAAATGGCAACCGAGTGATAATAACATTTCTCAGCGCATCGCCCGGTACGTCGACACCTTGCCAAAAACTGTCGGTACCAAAGAGCACCGACTCCTCATCACGTTTAAAACGCTCAAGCATTGTTGAACGGGGCACGCCGCCCCCCTGCACATGACAGTCCCAGCCGTGATCGACGAAAAATTCTTCAAGTTCCTCCGACACCTCGCGCATCAGTTTGTAGTTAGTAAATAGCACGAAGGCACGGCCACCGCTCATCTCGATAAAATGACGGAGTTTCCCAGCCAAAGCGTCACGGTATTCCTGTTCACGCGGATCAGGCATCTTACCAGCAATATATAGTTTCATCTGACGCTCATAGTCGAACGGCGAACCAACCTGCAGGGCATTGATATGCTCCGCACCAATCTGACCGGCGAAATAGTCTAGACCACCCTTGGTTTTCGGCGCGGTGGAATCGCTCAATGCCATGGTTGCACTCGTCAGCATCACCGGCGAACTACAGAGAAAGAGCCGACGCCGAAGATGCAATGCCACATCTACTGGTGCGGCATTGAGAGACGAGATCGTGCCGGATTTGCCGGATTTTTCCACCCAGTAAACATGCTCGTCCGAAGCCTGCGAAAGAAACAATAACACTCCGTCTCGCAGTTCACCGATCCGCCGAATAAATTCCCCCAATTCCTGAACAGTTTCGGCATCATCCGTACAATCGCAAGCCTGTAGCAAAACATCACGGACTCGCTGGAGCGGTCGCGTCAAAGAGTCGTCAACCAAGCCCGGTTTACGCACGCGCAGCTCCTTCCAAATACGGTTATTGATCCCACCGAACTGATTGGAAATAGCCTGCCGCTCATTCAACTCTTCGCACGCTACCTCAAGTTCGCCAAAGAACTGCTCCATCGCCATTAAGGCCTCCTCAACCATCCGAGTTGCATTCGACTCTCGCAAAACACCAAGCAATCCCTTGTTGGTTTTTGAATTCCAAAGACGTTGCAAGTTAAATCGCACCTGACCACTCGAAATGCTAAGTCCCATGTGCTTTGAAGCAACCGGACCGATGTTGTGCGCCTCATCGAGAATCACGAANTCNTTCTTAAACAGCACCCCCTCCTCTTCCNTCGGCTCATCCTCTTCGCGACCTTCATCGCCAAGTAGACTGAAAAACAANGAATGATTCAGAACTAGCACATCAGAAGAAAGAATNCGAATGCGAGCGCGCTGGTAAAAACAGACTTGCCCCATCTTGGCAACATCCGAGCCGTGACCACAGAGCTTAGTGGAGCAAAGCCCTCGCTCGGAACAGACCAGATCCCAAACCTTCGGATCAGGTATAACGTCGAAATCGGACAGGCTACCATCGCTAGTTTCCTTGGCCCACGCAGTGATGCGNCCCAGTTCTTCCATTTCNGAAGAAGTCAACAACGCCGCTGCCTGTTGCCTTGCGCGCTGAAGTCTCCGAGTGCAGAGATAGTTGCTACGACCCTTCAACATCGCGAAAGAAAAACTCACCGGCATCACCTGTTGCAGCATCGGCAAGTCCTTTTCGGTTAACTGCTCCTGGAGGTTTATCGTGTGCGTCGAGATGACGGCCTTTTTGTTATGACTGACGGCATGTAAAATAGCTGGAACAAGGTAGGCCAGACTTTTNCCGACACCGGTACCAGCTTCGACAATGAGGTGTTCGCTGCCTTCCANGGCTCGAGCCAAGGCAATGGCCATCTCCTGTTGTTCGGGACGNAACTCAAAATTCCTAGCNTGCGACAAAAGNCCGTTCTCGGAAAAAAACGCCTCTGTCTCTACAATAATGCTTTTCCCGGAGCCCTGTTCATCATTAATAAATCGGATCACCGGATATCCTCCCGTCTTTCAATCACGACAAAAGCGGTTTTATTTTTGACTAAACGCCCGGCTGAAAGCACGCCAGTGAAAGTTAAATTTGGATAAAGCACGCAGTCGCGACCGATTAGCGTTCCAGGATTTAGCACGGCATTGCAACCGATTTCGGTCCGGTCACCGATCAACGCGCCAAACTTGGACAAACCGCTGTCGATTCTNCGATCTCCCAACCGNACATTGACGTTGCCGCGAATCAACCGGTAGTTGGACAATATTGCTCCAGCACCNAGGTGAACGCGATGGCCCAGNACTNAGTCGCCAACGTAGTTAAAGTGCGATACCTCACANCGGTTGAATANCACCGANTTTTTTAACTCNACTGCGTGTCCTACCNCACAATCATCGCCAATAATAACATTGCTGCGTAACGATGCTCCGTGACCTATTCGGCAATTGCGCCCTATCCAAGCCGGCCCACGAATCTGCACACCGGCCTCGATCACGGTACCTTCCCCGACGAACACCTCACCCTCGATAAACGCATGACAATTCACTTGGCCAAGCTGTCGCGGCCGCAAATTTTTGCGTAAATAATCACCAATGCGTGGGAATACGTCCCAAGCTTGGCCAAGCGAATTAAACAAGCTCGAATGCCCTGTATCGCTAAGGTCAAACAGGTCTTCAATTCGCGGAATATCAGAGGCAAATTCCATGCANGCTTAGCCGAGGGGAANTAAAAAAGCCCTCCGAATGGANGGGCTTTTAACATTTCAGACTACGAGACGAGAAACTCCTCGCGCTCGAGGAATCCTGAAAGTTGTCGAATGCGCGTTGGGTGACGCATCTTGCGCAGGGCCTTAGCCTCAATCTGCCGAATACGCTCGCGAGTAACCTTGAACTGTTTACCCACCTCTTCAAGAGTTCGGGAGTAGCCGTCGGACAAGCCGAANCGCAGCTCGAGCACCTTACGCTCGCGTTCTGTGAGCGAGGTTAGAACATCACCAAGCCGGTCCTTAAGCAGACTATAGCTGGCCATATCGGTAGGGTTNTCGGCNCTCTTGTCTTCTATAAAATCCCCAAAGCTAGTGTCCTCGCTGTCGCCAACAGGCGCCTGCAGTGAAATCGGCTGCTGCGCCATCTTCATAATAGCACGAACTCGGTCAACAGGCAGATCCATCTCATCGGCAATCTCCTCCGGCGTTGCCTCNCGACCGAATTCCTGAACGAGCTGTTTCTGCACACGCATCAGCTTGTTAATCGTCTCAATCATGTGGACCGGAATGCGGATCGTCCTTGCCTGATCGGCAATCGAACGGGTAATAGCCTGTCGTATCCACCAAGTAGCATAGGTGGAGAACTTGTAACCTCGCCGGTACTCAAACTTCTCGACTGCCTTCATTAGNCCGACATTACCCTCTTGGATGAGATCGAGAAAGGAGAGACCACGGTTGGTATATTTCTTGGCAATGGAAATAACAAGCCGCAGGTTAGCTTCGATCATCTCGCTCTTGGCCTGATGTGCCTTGCGTGCAAAGTGCTGCAGTTCTTCATAAGTCGNAAGGTAGTCCTCCGCCGGCTTTCGAACGAANGNCTCAAGAGCGGTCAGCTTACCCTCCTCGCCTTTAAGCATCATATCGGTCTGTGGTGACTTTGGAGCTTGCTGTAATTGCTCAATGGAACGGAGGTTCTGCTGCATCTTGTCGTGGATATTATCCGCAACTAGGCCCATCTCCTCAATGACCTTTTGCTTAAAATAAAACTTTGGGAAGTTTTTCTGAAGTTTCTCGTTCAGTTTCTCAAATGCTTTGAATATTTTATTCTGATTGGAACTGGAAGCACGACGCCAAGCAATATATTTTTTGTCTACTTCGCTATCTTCATCACGTACCTTCTTGATAAGGCGATGCAATGCCTTGATATGCTTGTCTCGTGTCTCGATGACTTTGTCGACAGTGACTCGGTCAAACCGCTCCTTNGGTGGGTCGGCAGTCAATTTCTCCGCAAGAGCGATGTGTTCCTTGGCAGTAAAACCAAGACTGTAAAGGATCCGCTTGACCTCCATTTCNGCAGNCTCAATGCGCTTGGAAATCTCGACCTCTTGCTCACGTGTAAGCAAAGGCACTTGACCCATCTGCTTGAGGTACATGCGAACCGGATCATCGAGAATATCCAATCGGCTCTTATCAGACTCTGAATCAGACTGCGCCGGCTTCTGGCGAGGGGCTACGTCCAACTGTTCGACNATCTCTACCTCAAGACTTTTCAACTTGGCGAACACTTCGTCAAGTTTCTCCGGAGTGACNAAATCCTTAGGCAATGCCTCGTTAATGTCGGCAANGGTTAGGTGACCCTGATTCTGCGAAAGCTGGACAAGCTCCATGATTTTCTCAGAAAGATTAAATTCCTCATCCTTTGTAAAATCAGGTTCCTCAATCTTATTAATATCCAACTCGGATTCCGAAGCGGATTCCGAAGCGGATTCATTAATTAGCCCATCAGAGTTAAACTTATCCTCCTCTTTTTCAGGAANAATTTCCTTAGGGGCAGGTTTATTCGCCTTTTTAANAGCGGCTTTAGCCTTAGAATTGGCTATATTTTTTGCAGTAGATTTCTTTGAGACCGCTTTTTTGCTCGTCGCCTTCGAAGTAGTCTTTGCAGGCTTCTTNNCTGGCACCTGCTTTTTTTGCAGCAGGCTTCTTGGGGACTGCTTTTTTTGCAGCAGGCTTCTTGGGGACTGCTTTTTTTGCAGCAGGCTTCTTGGGGACTGCTTTTTTTGCGGTCGACTTTTTACTCGTCGCCTTCGAGGTAGTCTTTGCAGGCTTNTTTACTGGNACCTGCTTTTTTGCAACAGGCTTCTTGGTTGTCGACTTTTTGCCCACAGTTCGGTTATTCCCAGCAGAATTNGATTGCGTCGATTGTTTTTGCTTTTTAGCCGACGCTGTTTTTTTTGCCGTGTTTTTTTTGCTTTTTGCAGTTGCCATTCCGTTTGTCTTAATCGGACGCAGGCCCATAAACTAATGGACCGAGAAGATATCCCACTTCATAAGTAGGACAGCCTTTAATTTTTTCACAAAAAAAATGCAATGTCAATTAGCGAACTGTAATCGCTAGAAAAGAGTATATAAACGCGCANATAAAAAAGACTTAAAAAATTGATATTCAATGATTTGCNCTNTTATTTAATTAAACTTTATTAGCCAATTAACCAAGCGATCACCCCCAGTTGGCAAAGAACCAGCATCAACAATCCAAACCAGACCAATTTTTCACCCCCGCACCTGTCCGCTTGGCCAAGCGGTGCGAACCAGCAATGAAACTTTGTAGCGCCAAGCCCCAAAAGATCACCGTGATTCAGCCGGACTTTATTACGATGGACTCCATTATTGACGACAATAAATGCGTCGGAACACGGCACTGCTGTTATCCCGTTTTCGCCTTCGTCATTGAGAACCAAATGCCTACCCCAAACTCCTTTGGCATCAATCCGCAAGTCGCATTCCTTGGCTTGGCCAAGCTCAAACGGAAAACGGCGGACTTCTATTAGTTCGCCCGCCGCAATCTCACCCGTTCTCTCGAGTTGAATATTCAAAAAATTCGTCTTTCAACAACAATATTGTCGCCGGGATAAACCGGCAAATCCTTGGACGGATCCTNCAGCGCCGCCTTGCAGTCGACAATCTCCACCCTACCGTTGGCCCGGATCACTCTCACCTCTCTCTGGTCGGCAAAATCGGTAAAATCACCAGCAGATTGGATCGCTTGAGTCACCATAATGCGACCGATAAAGATCTGTCGACTTGGCTGNCGAACCTCTCCCCCTACATAAAAGAATCGATCGGCAGTCTTGATAGTTACATTGATTGTCTTGTAAATATCGGGGACGTAAGCCTCTTCAAGTTCGCTTTCAAGTTTACCAACCGTTTTTCCGGCGGCAAGAACCGGGTTTTTCAAATATGGGGGGCTAATAGTGCCATCCTCCCGAATGCGGCAAGCGTACGGGACTGGAACAGTACTCAAACCGCTGAATGTAATGGTTATTTGATTCCCTGGCTCAAGACTGTCCGTGGAGTTGACCGGGCGTTCATCCATATCGACAATTCCACCACCGGGCTCCACCGGAGGAAGTGGATTGGGGGTCTCACACCCCGCATTGAACAGAAGCGTAACTGCCAGCAAGACCTTGGAAATGCCCTTCATTATAAAGTTTATTAAATCCATGTTTAAACGGCGCATCATGCAATCTTTATGAGCGTCCTCAATACTTTGGTTTATCCTCTCCCGCGCCTAAATCGGCCTTGGCTAATAATTTGCCCTCCTTGGCTCCATCTTCGGATTTATCAGCATTTTCCTCCTCCTTTTCACGGCTCTTGTAATAGTAGTCGTAGTAATAACCACTATAATAATAATAGTAGGAGTCCTGCGAAATGTTAATATTGTTGAGCACCACACCCACAAGGTCACCCCCAACCTTAGTCACCATTTCCTTTGCTCGCTGGGTCATTAATTGAGGGTATTTTCGGTACTGAACCACCAGAACGCACATATCCACCATGCTCGCTAGCACCGAGGCATCACTCACCCCCATGATGGGGGGTGCATCTAGAAACACATAGTCGTAGCGGCTCTTCATTTCAGATACAAATTCTCTCATCTTTGAGGAACTTAGAATACCCATGGAACTACTAGGCAGTTTACCGCTGGGGATGAAGTGGAGCGACGGAATCTGCGTCGTTTGTATCACTTCATCGATGGNTACTTGCCCGAGCAGATAGTTGGTTAGTCCGATGTTGTTGGACACCTGAAGGTAACGATGCATTGAGGGCCGGCGAAGGTCAGAGTCCACAATCAGACAGCGGTCGCCCTGCTGCGCGAAAACCACAGCCAAGTTGAACATGGTTGTGGTCTTGCCTTCGCCCGCTCCTCCGCTGACCACGCTGAACGTGGTCTGATCCTCGGACTTTCTNCCGGCGAATAGTATGTTGGTTCGAAGCACCCGGTACGCCTCCGCATGGGGGCTTTCGTCGCCTTCTTCAAGAAGAGAACCTACATTCTGAGGAATAACACCGAGAACGGCGGCACCAAGGGAGCGCTCGACGTCATCGATTGTCTTTACGCTGGTGTCAAGATACTCGATGAAGAAAGCTAAGCCCACACCCAAGATTAGACCGACCACCACCCCAAGCGATATGTTCAGTGGAATATTTGGTTTAATCGCCTTATCAGGCANATCAGCATCATCAATAATCTCAACAGTGGATTCTGTCGGCAATTCTAGATCCACCTCCTCTTGCATTATTCGGAGTAAGATTGTGTCCCTAATTCGGGTTGTGTTTGCCAATTCCCGCTTTGCATCGAAGTATTCCCGCCCCTTCTCACGCATGTCAGATTCCCGCTGCTTTGCCTCATCAACATCTCGCTGCAACTCCTCCACCTGAGCCTTGGATGATTTCACTCTCAACTCTAAACCGGCAAGCACACCCTTTATTCGATCATCAATTTGACCCTCAAGCGTTGCTACGACTTTCTTCAATCCCTTGATTCTAGGATGCTGCTCNCCCAAGTCGATGCTCTGGTTGGCTACGGTCTGCTCACCAGTGTGCAACTCGCGGATTAAAGCATCTAATTGAGCATCCGGATGGGCGGTCAGAATGGAAGCCCTCAACTCCTCTCGCGATTGCGCCTTAAGTCCCTCCAGCAATGTAGCCTGAGTCGTATGAATCCCCTTTGCAGTGATCAGCTCCGACTCATACCGGCGAACGATTTCCGGCTCAATAATTGAATAGCTCTCCTCCCCGGCTGCGTCGGAGATGCCCAATTCAGTGCGCATCCGATCGACATTACCCTGCAAGCCAGTAATCTTCTTGTTTATCTCCTCCATCCGCCTGTTCAGCGCCTTAATACCTTCTCCTACTCGTTGCTTCTGCAAACTGCTCCTGTGCCCTCTGTATTCTTCGGCAAGAGACTGGGCAATTTTTGTCGCCAACTCCTTGTCCCTGTCGTATGCCCGAAGCTCGATTATGCTGGTATTGCGATATTGACGAACATCAATCGTTTTTTTAAGTATTTCACGGGCCTTTATTAGATCCAATCCCTTTTCATTTGGATCCCACTTGTTCGTCAAATCGCATTTTTCCACCACCTTATCGAGCACCTTCTGCGACTGAATTTTCTCAAACTCGGTCTGTATGAAGTAAGGATCGAAAGCTGTCGGACCTGCCTGCATACCAAGCAGCGGTGCAATATCAGATGAGTCCTTCTCTACAGAAATCCGTGATAGACTCATATAAGTTCTCGGCAAAAGAAAAGTCACCACGGTAGTAGTCACCGCCGTTAGCAAAAAGACGAGCAAGATAGTAACAAACCGCACTCTAAGGATTCGCCAATAATCCAAGATATGGAGTTTGTCGGAGGATTGATCTGTTGTTGGAATTTTATCCATTTTCTAGAACCCAGAAAAAAAGGGAGGCCAGATAAACATTTCTGGCCTCCCTTGAAAAGTCTTCGTTGATGATAATCAATAACTTGTGCCGATCCCTAAAGAAAAGACATTACGCTCAAAGCTTCGATGCGGGATATCCGAGTCCAGTTCGTCGTAGTTGTANGACAACTCAGTCCAAATATTATCGGCGATCATGTAGGTCAAACTGGTTCCTAGCAATAGAAGTGATTCCTCCTTACCGTCAAGTTTCCCGCCTCCTCCATTGATTTCCGCGTCCTGATAGCGAGCAGTCAAAGTACCATGAACCCGTGCGCTCAACTTGTGAAGTAACTGGGTATAAATCGCGATTGTTTCCTGATCAGCGGCCTGCAGATCCGTTGCACCNCGCAACATACTAAGTCCAGCCACCATCTGGCTTCCCTCGGCATAACCCCACATCAATCGAGCATTTATGTAAGGGCTGGTTTCATCCTCAGGTATCATCCCGGGCATAAGATCAAAGTCATAGTAATCGACATACTGAACGCCCGCTCTGGCATCAGCAATAAGGTTCTTGTCCAGTTGATGACGAGCTCCTACATATCCATAGTGAGTATGGTTATTTCGAGCTTCTGGATTGAAACCTCCCCTGATACCCGGAACCTGTAGTACATCCCCGTCAAAATCCGTCGAGGAGAATTGGTAGCCTGAGAAGTATTCTGTCTGAGGGGTACCGTAAATAACGTCGAGACTGACCACGTTATAAGAACGATCCAGTAAAGCGGAATGATATTCCTCATCAAAGTCGTATAGGGAATTGGCGTAGCCAATCTCCGCTTCTAAGCTACCAGTGAGAAGCCGCCGATATTCAGCAGAAAAGGTATTACGCAAATTGTCGCCTTCAGTGCGAAGCGGCGTACCACCATTCAGAATCTCCGGCTCTTGTGAAACTACGAAACTATCAGCCAGCTTTAGGATTGAAGTATCGGAAAACGCCTTATTCAGACCAACCGTCAACTCGTGGCCATAATCCTCATTATCCGTTTCCCTATCTTCAAAGTAACGCATGCCAAATGCGTAGCTTGCTGCAAATTCTGTATCTGTCCCTTCCCCTAGGGTTACACTTATACCGGGGCTGACTTCGATCCCCCAACTCTCTTCTGCCAACTCATCAGGTGAAGTAGTGTAGTTGTCATCATAAAAGCCCCTTAAAGAAGCAGTGACTTCCCAAACCTTGCCAGCATCAGCAGTCTGAGCGCCGACAACGCCTATCGCGACAACTCCCAAGGTAACTATTTTTTTGTTCATCTTTTTGAAATACACGATCAAACACCCCGTAAAGTCAGCAGGGCTGAATGGAGGGCTATTGTCGGTGTTCCTTGGGCCCTGTCAACCTCAATCGCACAAGTTTTTTAGTTTTTTCATTCACTCAAGAGTTGTCTNATAAAGCACTTATTGCTGGTCCTCAGGTGCCTTAAAAAGGAGCCATTGTGCTGGGGAATAATCGTCGAAAGCATCCTTTAGCGGAAATCCTTCGGGCACATACCCTTCAATCTGAATAGCCAAGACAAACCGTTCCCAGTTAGATTCATTTGGGGAAAAAACCCGGCTCACATACCGCTGATCGGTAGTAACTTGTGTCAGATACAGTGCCTCAACCGGCCGAAACTGGTCGTTTAACGCATAAAAATCCGGCTCGACATTACGAGTGAGCCAAGCGCAATCCCGATTACCGTACCAAGCCACAGCCCACGGGATGTCGCTCATCAGCAGGTCCTCGTTACCAATGATGTTTTTACCATTTTCCCTAGGTAATGAACTGAGATACTGGATCCGCGCCGGATGGTAAGGCGCATCCGCCAAAGGATACGGATGTGGTAGAAAAAAACTCAGGAGCAACGGCAACCAAGCGGCCAAAACCAAACCTGAGAATCCAACCAGACGCATCTCCGGTAAATCTAATTTCCACTGGTCCAAAAGAGAAACAAACAAACCTGCGCCAAACAGGAAAGCGACTGGCCCTAGGACGGCCAAGAGATTTCCACCGCTCACATCCGGCGATGGCGCAAGTGGAGCAGCTTGACCAAGCGATCTCACTAATAGACTATCCAGCGTGGTATTGCTTGTCGATGCGTACCCTTGACCTAGTGCTTGGCCAAGTGAAAATACCGCAAAAGTCATCCACAGAAACACCCGCAACCGTCGAATGGAGTCACTTCGAAAAGGAACAGCAAGCCCAATAAGGCAGACTACCCCAAACCAACCACCAGAAAAGTTTGGCAACTCATAAACAAACAGATGACGCAAATTACGCTTTATCTTGTTTGCGATATCCCACAACCCGACATGATCCGCAACCCCAGTCTTGACCACCCCATGCCCATTGGCAGTGACTTCGGTGCTGGGTTCGTAAAACAAAGTTCGTTCAAGTGTATCTTCTGGAAATGCGTACGTCTGGCTGTACAAGGCAAGGCCGGCCGAGCCGAATGGTTTGCCGCTCAAAAACATGTTACGCCCCAACCAAGGGGACATCACGAACAGAAAACCCAGCAATGCCATCAAAATCGCTCGCCCTCGCTGCCGCCCCAAAAAGCACCCGAAATAAAATAACACTGGCAGGATAACCCAAGCGAAGCCGTAGCGGGTCAACCCGCCCAAACCGACCAAGACTCCGGCCCAAAGTGCCATTCCCGCAATCCATCGTTCTCGGCGCTTCACCCCGTCTTTCTCCTCCTCTGCCACCATGATAAGAACCTTGACCAACGCAAGGAACAGAACCAACAGCAGAGTTGTTGGGAGACCAGAAACACTGAATTTCCAATACAATTCAGTACCTAAAAACACCAGAATAGCACACCAAGCCACCGAAGAATCAAAAAGTCGTTCACCCAGCCGAAACACCTGCACGAGCGCGATAAAAAAAAGGAATTGGTTGAGAAGATTGATCAGCACCTCTGGTTGATACCTCAACGATTCGTCAGTTTTGAACTCAAACGGCAGCAACTTCATCCACCCAGCCAGCAAGTACGGATACAAAGGCGGATGGGTAATGTCCGGAAATGCTTCTCGAAGCTCCTCTTCGGAAACGGCAGCGTGCTGCCGAAGAACATCTAGGCTCAGCGGCCGGATAAATCCTGTTGTGTAGCCGCGCCCCTCAGCGATATTGCGCGCCAATTGTGCGGTGTCCATCGCCTCCGGCAAGGTGAAGTTGCGAGTGAGATTTAGATTATAAACGAGTCCAAGACAGACGAGCAGTAGCAGTAATACCAGCCNATGGATGCGCTTGGCCCATCGACCCTCTTCGAGACTGTGTATAATTGATTGAACTCCGATCATATTCTGACACTCCGCNGCACCTGATCACCCTTGGATATGCGCAAACCCGAATGCGTTCAAATTCCCTCAAGCCCATAACGGTTTAGCTTGCGATGAAGCGTTCGACGGCTNATGCCTATTTTCCGGGCCGCCGCCGTCCGATTGCCACGGGACTCCTTTAATGTTCGGATTATGAGTTGCCTCTCCGCCTCCTCAAGCGTAATTCCTCTGGCTATAGGTGACTGGGTCAGTTGTTGTTCGTGCTGGATTAAGCCTCNGCTTTGAACCGTCTGAGGAAGACCNGCCAACTCGATCNTATCACCCCTAGCTAGAACAACNGCGTGCTCCACCGCAGTACGCAGTTCCCGGACATTCCCAGGCCAAGTATAACGAATAATCGCCTCCAGCGCTTCCGCGGTAAAGTCAGTGACTGACTTAGAGTTCTCATCGGCAAACTCACGCAGAAAACTAAGCGCCAACATCGGAATGTCCGATGCACGCTCCCGAAGAGGCGGTGCCCACAGCTCTACCACNCTAAGCCGAAAAAATAGGTCCTCGCGAAACTCACCGGCTGAAACCAATTCCTTGAGATTTTTATTCGTCGCTGCAACAATTCGCACATCCGCCGTCAATGTCTTAGTACCACCGACTCGCTCGAAGGTACGCTCTCCTAGAAACCGCAACAGCTTAACCTGAGTCGTCTCGTCAATCTCACCTATCTCGTCGAGAAATAATGTTCCTCCCTCAGCTTGCTCAAACCTCCCGATACGCCGCTCATGCGCGCCAGTAAATGCACCCTTCTCGTGGCCNAATAGTTCGCTCTCAAGTAACATAGGCGACAGTGCTGCGCAATGCACCGTCACCATCGGATTCGCAGACCGGGTGCTTAGCTGATGGATCGCTTTGGCAAATAGCTCTTTGCCAGTCCCGCTCTCGCCCTGGATTAGAACGGTTGCCCGTGATGGTGCAATCTGCCGGACGATATCCATCACCTTCTGCATAGGCTCCGACTCGCCGATGATGTTCTCAAGGCCAAATTTTTTGTCTAGTTGCTGCTTTAGAGTCTTATTTTCGCTCTCGAGAGTGCGCAACTTAAGCGCACGAGCGATGCGCGCCTCCAGTTCGTCAATCTGCATTCGCCCCTTGGCCAAATAATCGTCGGCGCCTTGCTTGAGCGCCTCAACAGCAAGTTCCTCCGAACCATATGCGGTCATTAGGATGCAGATAGGCGACCTAGCTAGTGACTTGGCACGGGCGATAAGCTTCATGCCATCCTCGTTGTTTGGAAGACGAAAGTCTGTGAGCAACACTTCAAACGAATCCGTCTCAAGCATATGCACCGCTGANGCTGAATCCTCAGCAAGGTAAACCTCGTAACGATCCTCCAACGCGGCACGAAGTCCATCGCGGGTCGGCTTCTCGTCGTCCACTATGAGTAGGTTAGGCTTCATGCCTGTTGAGCAGTTGTCTCAATCAACCTCTGCCGCCGCTCCTCGATTGGGAGCCATATGCGAAAGGTCGTCCCCTTGCCCCCGTGGCTGACCAACTCCAGCCGGCCGTTGTGGTCGCGTACAATTCGCTGCACAATCATCAGACCAAGTCCAGAGCCTTTCTCCTTCGTGGTGTAGTAGGGCTCAAAAATTCGTTTGATCTGTTCCTGAGGAATACCGCCGCCTGTGTCAGAGAGACTCACCCAGACACCGCCACCAAGTGCACCGGTCCGCAAGGTCAACTCTCCGCCGGTATTCATCGCGTGCATCGAGTTTTTCATCAGATTGATCAGCGCCTGCTTTATCTGAGCACCATCGAACGAAGCCCTAGGCAACGCCTTCGNAAATTCCAGTTTAACCGTCTGGCCGCGGTTGTCGAACTCAGGGCGTAGCAGCTCGATCGTCTCTTCGATCGTATCGGTTAGAGAGCTTTTCTTGAGTTTCGGACGGCNGGGNCGGATAGCCTGCAAGAATTGCGTCACGATGTAATCAAGACGATTTACCTCACCCTTGGCCACACCGATATATTTCTCTAGTTTAACTACAATATCACCAACCTCACCTGAGTCTTTATGGCGCTTGGCCAANCTTGCCTCGGCAGAAGCCTCCGNTTGGCCAAGTTTTCGAATTTCTCGCTCCATCAATTGCAGGTGAATACTCAATGCGTTGAGGGGGTTGCCCAACTCGTGCGCCACACTAGCCGCCAACAGCGTTAGCGCCTGAATACGTTCACTCTCGATCGCCTCGTAGGCTTGCTCCCTCGCCTCAGTTGCGTCGTGTAGAATCAGGGCCATGCCGTTGCTCCCACGAGCCATGCCATCAAGAGGCGCGGCATAAAGCCGGATAAAGCGTTTTCGTGGATACTCTAACTCGAACTCTCGCCGCACGACACTGCGGCCTCCCTCGTGATCCGAAGCCTGCAACGACCCCCAATCCAANTCCGGCAGCAACTGTGCCACCGTCTGATCCATTGCCGTCTCCTCGTCGAAACCGGTCAACCTACCAGCAGAAGCATTTAGGTATTTAACCCTTCCCTCTGAATCGGCAACGAGCACACCGTCCTCAATCGTGTCGAATAAAGTCTCGAGAAAAGATCGCTCCCTCACCAACCGTTCCACAAACGCCTGCAGATTTTCAGGATTGAGCGNATCAATACGCCCAAGCACCTTTTCGATGAAACTGGACTTGTTNGACGACATGTAGTTCAGAGCCACTTCTTAAGCTTAAAATAAATTACCGTGCCCAATGTTGTAAAAACCGTTACCGTCAGCGCAACCAGATAGCCGGCTTCACCCGATGCAATCTCGGGCATGTTCTGAAAATTCATCCCATACCATGTACCAACCAACATCATCGGCGTCGTGATGACAGTGAATACCGTAAGCAGCTTAACAATTTCCCCGGTCTTGTTGGATGACATATTCAAGTACACCTGTAACACACCGGTTAGCGACTCCGCATATCGCGCCGCCAATTCACCAATGTTATAGAGACCGTCGTACACATCTCGGTAGTACGGAATCAAGTGCGCGTGAACGAGCTTGAACTCGCCGCGTACAAACCGACTCAGCACCTCTTTCTGCGGGCCGATNATCTGGCGTAAGTGCAGTACCTCCTTCTTGATCTGGAGAATCGCATTGAGCGTCTCCTTACCAGGGTCCGAAAGCGCTCGCTGTTCCACCTCAGCCACTTCCATCGCCAACTCATCCAGAGCCGGCTTATAGTTCTCGACAATCAAGTCCAACAGCGTGTGAGCGACCCTGTCCGGCTCCGTCGCAATGTCCGCCGTGTTACGCAGGCACATCTCCGCCGCCAATTCCACCGGTCGTAACTGCTTGCCATGGAAAGTCACCAAGAAATTATTGCCCAGAAAAAAACTCAGCTCCGATGTCGCAAACACCCCGTCCTTCCGGCTGTAATCNACCGCATGGATCACCATGAATAGGTATGGCAAAAACTCATCCTTATCCTTCGGTAAATATTCCTCTACCTTTGGAGAGGGACTCTCCGTAACACTGTCTTCGATCGAGAGAGGNTGAAAACGNAATACGCTTTTGANGATAAAATCGATCTCTTGAGGAGTGGGATTCTCGAGGTCAACCCACAGAAAAAGATTGGTATCAACCAACAAAGTCGGCATCAAAAACATATCGATGTCCTTGCTGTGCAACGTGCCCTTAGTCGTAAAAGCGAATGACCTTATCATAAGCCTGCTGTTGTTTAGCGCTCAATANCACGCGCCCAAAAAGGGACAAACTGGCTCAATTCTAGGCCCGCTTATTCATAAAGCAACTCAAAACCTAAATTTAGGTCAAAATGTCCCACAAGCCTGGAATTTTGTAAGCTTAAGTTACTTGATATGTGACAATTAAACATGCACTTCACCAAAACGAAAAAGGATCGAATTCATCATCCGGANGTCCTTTAATATCATCAATCCACAAAACGCTTNGGCAAGGAAATTGGAAAGAAGAATTGTTCCCNGAANAATTAAAACCAATGNTAAAGTATATCATAAGAAGCGAGATATCAGGTTTTTGTCGAATTCTCCGGGTTTAAATCAACCGCCGCCTTCCTTCGTAAGCATTGCTCAGTCAAGCAGCGATAACCACAGAATCGTTATGGCGGAGGAATAAGCCCCCAACCCCANTGCCCCGGNCTCNAACAAGGCAAGTGGGGTTATCACCTAAAACAACGAGACTCTATGACTGCAAGCTTCTACACTCTTGTTCTTTTTTTAAGTAGTTTTAAATGTTCACCGAGGAGAAAGAAACAGAGGTTTTGATCATGTTCTAATTTGGCCTGTTACAGGATCCATTCTCTAAAAAACTACTAATAAAATACCAAATGCTAGCACTCCCCTACAAGTGTCAAAAGCATATAGGAACACAAGCCAAGCGTATCTAAAATAACACAACAATTAATCAAGCGCTCCAGATAAGACATCTTTTTTATGTAATTATTGATTGTATAAAGGTTCACTTAAAAACCAAGCTCGCTTGCACTATTTGGTTTCCCTAATAAGCTGTGCGTGGCTTGGCCCACTTGGCCAAACGCTCTACCCAATTATAAGATGTCAGATAGTTATATTCAGAACCTGTTCGCGGAACGCATTGGTGGTGTCTACTACGGCAAAGACACGGCNATCTACAAATTTGAGAAGATCAAGCGTGCCAAAAAGACTGCTCTCGATGCTAATCCCGGTGCAGAGATCATCGATATGGGCGTTGGTGAGCCGGACGATATGGCATTCCCCGAAGTTGTCGACAAACTACATGAAGAGGCCCAAAATCCCGCCAACCGTGGCTACTCCGACAACGGCGGCCAAACACTAAAAGTTGCCGCCGCGAACTTTCTCGATAAAGTCTGCGGCGTCAGCGGAATCGATCCCAACACTGAGGTACTACACTCAATCGGTAGCAAAGCCGCGCTTTCCATCCTACCGGCGGCATTCATCAACCCCGGTGACTACGTTATCATGACAATCCCTGGCTACCCTGTTTTCGGGACACATGCNAAGTACTATGGCGGCCAAGTTCACAACATTGCGCTCACAGAGCAAAANAATTACCTGCCGGATCTCGACAGCATCCCGACCAACGTGCTCGAGAAGGCCAAAGTGCTTGTACTCAACTATCCAAACAATCCGACCGGTGCCAGCGCCACGCAGAAGTTTTTCGACAAGGTAGTGGAGTTCGCCAAGGCGAATAACATCATCGTCATCCATGANGCCGCNTATATCAGCCTGGTTTACGATGGAAACCAGCCGCTTAGNTTTCTCGCCACCTCGGGAGCGAAGGACGTCGGGATCGAACTCCATTCCANCAGCAAAAATTTTAACATGACCGGCTGGCGCTGCGGATTCGTTGTCGGCAACCCTTTGCTTGTAAAGGCATATGGTGATGTGAAGGACAACACCGACTCCGGCCAATTTCTCGCGATCCAGAATGCCTCTGCTTACTGCTACGATCACCCCGAGATCACCGAGTCCATCGCGACCAAGTATTCCCGCCGCATGGACAAGCTCGTGGGCGTCCTGCAGAACGCCGGCTTTCAAGCCAACAAGTCCGGTGGCTCTTTTTTCCTATACATGAGCGCAGCCAAGGCGGCCGTGAAATCCGATGGCGAGCGTGTGGAATTCAAAAACGGCGAGGATCTCTCACAGTGGCTGATCCGCGAGAAGCTCATCTCTACCGTGCCGTGGGACGACGCCGAGCCAGCCATCCGTTTTAGTGTCACTTTCGCCGCCAAGGATGAAGCTGACGAGAATCGCGTCATCAACGAAATCGCCTCCCGCCTAGGTGATGTGAAGTTTGAGTTTTAATACTCTGCTTGGACAAACGCTCCCTGAACTATACTTTGCACGCCGATGGTGCTGGTCCTCGATAACTACGATTCCTTTACCTTCAATCTTGTCCAGTACTTGGGTGAATTGAAAGCGGACATTTTGGTGCATCGTAACGACGAGGTCAGCATCGAGCAGATTGAGTCTGATAAACCAGAACGCATCCTCATCTCCCCCGGGCCCTGCACCCCACGAGAAGCTGGCCTGTCGATCGATGTAATCAAGCACTTCGCCGGCAAGCTGCCGATTATGGGTGTCTGCCTTGGGCATCAGTGCATTGGGCAAGCCTACGGCGGCGAGGTTGTAGTGAACTACCGAATGATGCACGGCAAAACATCGCCTGTGATCCATAACTGCCGAGACTTATTTAAGGGCATCCCCTCCCCTTATGTCACCACTCGTTACCACTCGCTCATAGTCAAGCGAGAAACATTGCCGGACTGTCTGGAGGTCACTGCAGAAACCAAGGAGGGGGAAATCATGGGGCTGCGNCACAAGGAACTGCCCATCTGGAGCGTGCAGTTTCATCCCGAGAGCATCCTNACCGANCACGGCCACACGATGATGCAGAATTTTTTGGACATGTCGATTTAAGGCGTTGACAAAGCNTCAACCGCTCATCGGGAATNGCCAGGCAANGATCATTACCGCNAAAAGGCCGTCAATCGCCATCGCAGTCATCATACAAGACACATTTCGAATCGACTCCCGAACGGTCATCCCACTCATTCGGTTGATAACCCAGAAGCCGCTGTCATTCATCCATGGNAACGGCTTCGAGCCGCAGCCGATTGCCATCGCGAGGTAAACTGGATGAAACGGTAGTCCCTCTGCCATTCCGGCAAATATCCCCACGGTCGTAATCATGGATACCGTGGCTGAGCCTTGTGCTGTGCGCACTATTGCCGTCACAAAAAACGCCATCGGTAAAACCAAAAGCCCCGTGATGTTTAAATCCNCAGCCAATTCGCCAATCCGTCCCGCGATNTTNGTCTGCTGCAGCACCGCACCAAACGATGCCCCGGCCGCCGTGATCAAGATCACTACCCCGCCACTGGCAAGCGCAGCCTGCACTGAACTAGTCAATGCCTGCTTGTCACCCCGCTTTTGCAAGGCTAGTAGGCCAAGTGCAGCGACCGCGGCAAGGATCAACGCCAAATTTTTATCCCCAAGCAGACCAAAGGCAGCACTCAAGCCAAGCGGTAGCACAAGGCCCGTCTCTCTCAGAATCGAGTTGCCGGCAATCAACACAATCGGCAGCAGAACCGGGATCAAAGATAGGCCAATCGACGGCAGCGATTTGTCATCGCGCTGAACAATCTCCTCAAGCTTGGTCAAAGGCGAATCGGCCGAATCCCGCAACGGAACTTGCCAGTTGCTATTGCCGTTCATCCATAAGGCATAGACATAGCCGGTCGCACAGGCCACGCTCCCCACTACCATCCCCATCCAAATCATAGTGCCAATTTCGACATTCAACTGGGTCGCCACGAATAGCGGCCCGGGCGTAGGCGGCACGAGCGAATGCGCCATCGTTGCGCCGGCCACAATCGTCATGATGTAGAGTCCATAGTTTTCGCGGAACCGCATCGCTAGCGCCTTTCCAAGCGGGATCATCAAATAAAAAACCGTGTCGAAAAAAACCGGCGTCCCGAGCAAAAAACCGCTGCCTGTGAAAGCTAACGGCGCTCGCTTCTCTCCCAACCAACTAAGCGCCGAGCGAACGATCCGCTCCGCAGCGCCACTATCGAGCAAGCTCTTCCCAATGATAGCCGCCATCGCAATTAGGATACCGAGGCTGCCACATGCCTTACCAAATGCGGTAGTCACCCGGAAAATCACCGACTGCTTCGCCGTGTGTTTAGCTTCGGTCTCTTGCAGCATCTGAGCCATATATGCCAAATTCGGATCCTCCTTTCCAAAACGATTTTCAGCCTTTTTGAGCATCTCTTTTTGGATGCGTGAGTCCTGCAGTACCGATTGTTCAATCATCTCCGGAGTCGCAAGTGAACCCACCACTAAAGCCCCGCCGATCAATGCCAAAAAAGCATGCAAACGCAGCCAAAGGACACCGCCAACCACAGCAGCCATCCCGATAAAAAGTACAATCAATGGGTCCATTTTTGCCTAGCTTGACGAATCGCTGTCGACCCATTTCACACTATGATCGCCAGTCACCGCAACCGTCTCCGGTGGTGAATCAATCTTGAAATAAGACCAAGGGCCGGGAATGAACGGATACTTTTCGACGATACTTTCGTCGACTTCAATACCGAGTCCCGTTCCTCCCGGCATCACAAGATATCCTCCCTCAATCGTCAACGGTTCCTTCAAAATCTCATCCGATGCCGGGAATGGATACATGCCCGGTCTCCCGTCGTTCGAGTAACAGGGGAACTCTAGCCACTCCACCACGTCCTCTTCCCAACAAACCCCGAGATGAGCCGCTGCTAGCACTTCTAGATTTGTCCCCCAGCTATGAAAAGCAAATCGTAGGTTGTGCTGTTGCACTTTTTCGAAAATGCGCTGCCCCATCGCAAACCCGCCTTGGCAGCAAACGTCCATCTGTATGAAATCCGCACAATCTTTGTCGAACAAATCCATGAAACCGACCTCGTCCGGTTCGTGTTCTCCAGTTGCAATTGGAAATTTGGCCTTATTTTTCAATCGGACATACGCCTCATGATCTTCCGGCGGCAAAGGCTCCTCCAGCCAAGCCGGGGCAAACTCGGCCATCTCATTGGCCAAATTCAGAATTGTCTCAGAGGAATAAGTCTTATCACCCATCCGCCACCACGAATGTGCATCAATCATCAGGCCAACATCAGTACCAACCGCAGCCCTCATTTGCCGAACCGTCTCCAGATCGGCCTCCGGCCCTCGAGCCGGACGCATCTTGTAAGCAGGAAATCCCATCCCGGCGATTGCTGCAGCCTCCTCGGCAAATCGCTCTGGTTCCATGTACATACCGGCGCTACCATAAAGCTTTATACGATCCCGCTTTGATCCACCCACAATCTCGCTCAGCGGACACCCCTCGAACCGGGCCATTAGATCCATCACCGCGATCTCAACTGCGCGATATGTCTTGGTTAACTCAAGATCTCCTTGAAAATTAAAACTTTGCCACGCGCTTGGCTCCAAGCCTTCGAGAAACGGACAGATAACCTCTCGAATCTCCCTCTCAGCCCGCTCATGTGCAGGTCCCGGCGCATAACCGGCCAATCCATTATTGGCCGTGACACGAATAAACATCGCATCCCGTTTCAACACGGTGCGAACCCCGCCATAAAACGGCAATACCAACGACTCCGGCAACGGGCAAGAAACCAAAAATGCCTCTACTTTAGAGATTTTCATGAAAAAGAATAACCGAACAATCGCTTGGTCAAACGGAAAAGCAAATCTACCCGTGTAACCACGCTTGGCCAAGCTCAGCAACATATCAGGTCATAAAAAACACGGAGCAACGCGCCAAATGCAATAGATTAGATAACTCCAATTATC
>PBKH01000040.1 GCA_002721375.1 Verrucomicrobiales bacterium | reverse complement strand
GACAAGGAGGTGTTCTTGAATGGTGAGATCGCCAAGGCTGAAGAAGCCGGGGAGTTTGAACAGATCGATCAATTAACTAAGCAATTGGCCAGCGAGCGTAAGTTGCTCGATGAGGAGCTTGAGCAGAAAAAAAACGAAGTGCGAGGAGCTTAACGAGCTTCACTTAATAGGTGAAAGCGATATAGCGCGGCGACCATCAGTGAGTGGCTAATAGTGCCGTTGGCAACGAGGTGCGGAATACTTGCAAGTGGGACTAAACGAGTGATCAGGTCTTCACCGGAATCAAAATCGGTCTTGTGTTGTAATCTGGCGTTTTTTATCAAGATAGTGTGCACCTTGTTGTTCATAATTGCAGGGTTTGCATAGACGAAGCCGATTTGCTCTGGTTGATCACCCACATAACCGGTTTCTTCCTGAAGTTCGCGCGGTCCTGTTTCCGTTGGGGTTTCTCCAGGATCAATCATACCTCCTGGCAGTTCTAGTTCGATTAGATTTGTTCCCTGACGATACTGTTCAACCATAACCAGTTCATCTTTCATGGTTAGGGCGATGACGTTACACCAGTCGACGGACTCAATGATGTAAAAACTATGAACCTTGCCTGTTCGCGGAGAGGTTCGCCTGTCGGATCGAACCTTAAAGATATCAAAGTCAGCGGAAATTTCACTTTCCTTGAGNGGCCAAGGATAGATGTTCGGGTTTTCAATCGGCATCATTTTTTTTCTGAGCGGCCCAGCCTTGTTTCATAAGGTTAAGCAGGTAGNCCATGGCTTCCTCATGGCTNTGGTTTCGTTCTTTAGCAANTTGNTTGGAGCGTTTNGTCAACTGCNTTGCCATCTCGGTTGATTTGTTTTCNGGACAACCCATGGAAGTGAGCATCTTNGCTAAGGCTGTGGTGTTGANTTGTTCGCTCAGGCTGAGGGCTTGTTGCTTTGCCAAGTCAGGCAACCCGTATACTGGTAACCTCGACTCGTTCTTTAGGTTTACTGTTTTCGCCGCTATTGCTTGGTCCAACTGGAGTGTTACCGATTGAGCCAAGAGTGTCGTCGCCATCAGTCAGAGCACCAAAAGCGGTATATTGGCCATCAAGAAAACTGGCGTTATCGAGGCAGACGAAAAATTGGCTACCTGCTGAGTCTGGGCTGGCTGATCTTGCCATGGAGATCACTCCGCGCACATGTGGGCGGTCGTTAAATTCGGCTTTGATCGTGTGGCCTGGCCCCCCGGTGCCCCATAGNTCCTCGAGGTTTTCGTCTTTGGTCTGCGGGTCNCCGCCTTGAATCATGAATCCTNCCATNATCCGGTGAAANCAGGTGCCGTCGTAAAAACCCTCGTTAGCAAGTTTTGTGAAGTTTTCTACTGTGCCGGGTGCGATGTCTTGCCAGAGTTCAAGGGTCATTTCACCTTTTGTGGTGACAATGGTAGCGGTTGGTTTTGTTTTTTCGCTCATGTTAAAGTAGATTATTTAGCTAGTGAAACTTTGCTGTCTGTCGGAAATGACTTAGGGATTTCTTGGGTAACCTTTCCTGTAGATAGCCATTCAGCAGCACGGTTTATTGTAGTGATAAAGCCGAGGCACTGGAGAGATTTGCCGTTTTCGTGGCCCATTGGAGTGTGGAAGATGAGTCCGTCGCCATAGTGGATGGTCATCATCATCGGCTCGTGCCGTTTACTCTTGGGGCTGTAGGCAGTAGCTAGAATCTTCATGTTTTCGGCGGGGCCTCGGAGAGAATCGTATAATTCATCCTGCGCATGCATCCACTCGGATGGCATCCCTTGTGTGACAGGGTGAATGGAGTCTCGGATGACAATCTTAAAGGGGTGCTGTGGGCCATGGCTACCACCACGCCCGGGTTGTAAGTTGCGGATGAGATCACCTTTGTCGTTGTAATATACATAGGGTCCATGTTTTTCGGTGCGTCCACCCCAGCCTCCTAAACCGATCATCCGATTGTATTCGAGCCAATTCGGGAATGAATTGTTGGCGGCATGAACAGGAATAAATCTGCCTCCATTTTTCATGTATTGCTCAAACGCCTGCTGCACCGGCTTTGGCCACTCCTCACCGTTGTAGTTGCTGATGACAACGTTATAATTGGTAAACACAGGTCGAAATGCGTCCCATTTGGCTTTAAACTCTTTGCGGATTTTTTTTGCGGCTTCTGCTGCCTTAAGCTTTTGGTTTTCGCTTAGATTGCGCGGAGGACTTGGGGCGCGAGGTGGCGAGGTGATCACGTCTACTTGGAACAATCCGGTTTTCTCCATCTGCACCTTCATGTACGGCGTCATCGCTTTCCAATTATGGTTATTTTGGCCGTCGACGAACAGCACCTTGATTTTTTCAGCAATCNCCTGGCTTAACGTCGCGTTTAAGATCAGGGCAGTTGCGATCAATTTTAAGGAAGTTATTGNGCTAGACACCATGCCGTGAACGTTGCCGTTAGGTGAAGTGCTTCGCAAGCCAAAAGCCGGGTGCTCGACTCGTCTTTTCCTGTCGTGCAATCTCCTGTCTTTGATCGCGGTGAAACATATTGCTCAATCGCGTTGGCTGTTGGCGTGCCTTCTAGGGCTTGTCTTAGCGCTGGCTTTTCCGGAGCCACGCTTGATGGGGCTTGCTTGGTTGGTCCCCGGAGCCTGGTTGGCGGCCTTAGCAGGAGAGTTGCGTTGGCGTTTGTTTGGATTGGCGTTTATAGCTGCATTGGTTTTTAGGTTGGTTTCGCTACGGTTTCTGCTTGCCATGCCCCACACAGTTGGGGCGGTTGCAGGCTGGCTCACGCTGAGTATGTACTCTGCATTGTATCCTGCTATTTGGGCTTGGCTTTGCGGGGGCTGGCTGAAGGTGGGCTTATTCAAGCTGAAGTGGGCTTGGTTTCACCGTTTAGGTTTCGGACTGTTCGCTGCCGCAACTTGGGTAGCGTTGGAGATGGTGCAAGCTCGGTTGCTCGGCGGTTACCCGTGGAATTTTCTTGGGGTCAGCCAGTTTGAGTGCCTGCCATTGATTCAGATTGCATCACTGACCGGTGTTTATGGTGTGTCGTTCATTGTGGTTTGGTCTTCGGTGAGCCTGATGTTCGCTGTGCTACAAATTCGCAGTTCACCAGCTAATCCGTGGTCGTGGTCGGCCGACTTGGGGTTGCCGCTACTAGTGCTTGGCTTGGTTTGCAGTTGGGGCGTTTTTCGTGTTGTTAGGTTGCCGGCACCGGTGAATAAGATGACTATTTCACTTATACAACCTAGCATTCCACAACGGTTAATATGGCAAGGCGAAACTGGGGATGATCGCTTGAGCAAAGTGCTTGATTTGTCACGTTTGGCATTGGCTACGAAGCCAGACATGCTTGTTTGGCCTGAGGCTTGCGCCCCCATCACCACAGAAAGATGGCCTCTGGTTTTTGAAATGGTTAAGTCGAGTGGTGTTCCGCTCATTTTTGGTGCTGACGATGTTGAAAGAATTTCTGGTTCTGAAGAAGTTAGGTTCTATAACAGCGCGGTTTTGCTGACGCCTGATGGTCTTCGGTTGCCGAGTTATCGAAAGCGACGACTCGTAATGTTTGGCGAGTATATCCCATTTGAAAAGGCGTTACCTATCATGAAATACCTATCTCCCATTGGAGGTAGTTTCACTGCCGGGGTGGAGCCTGTTCAGTTCGAGGTGCCAGGTGTTACAGAAAAGATTGCGCCACTGATCTGCTTCGAAGATGCTTTCCCTCAGGGGGGACGAGAGCATGTGTCTATAAAGACGGGACTAATCGTCAATTTGACTAACGATGGCTGGTTTGGTGAAGGGGTTGAGCAGTGGCAACATGCTGCCAATGCCGTATTTAGAGCGGTTGAGAACGGAGTGCCCCTTGTTCGTTGTGCCAATAACGGCTTGACATGTTGGATTGATTCACTAGGTCGGGTACGGCGTTATTATGGTCAGGAAACAGGCGATATTTATGGGGCTGGATTTGTTTCGTTCGAGGTGCCGCTGGGTCAAGCGTTTGGTCAAACGGCTTACAACAATATGGGCGACGTCTTCGGCTGGACCTGCTTTATTCTCTTTATTTCAGTGACAGCGATTCGCTTTATGAAGCGAGGACTCCACACCGGCCGAGAAATTGGTTAAACTTCTTACCGCGTTTGCGTTGATTATGATCCCAAAGGAGATTCTTAAAAAAATCCGACAAATTGAGATTCGCACCAAGCGTCTCGTTACAGAGACATTAGCTGGCCAGTATCACAGCGCATTCAAAGGGCAAGGCCTGCACTTCGAGGAGGTACGTGAGTACGCACCTGGCGATGAGATTCGGTCAATCGATTGGAACGTCACCGCCCGGATGAATCAGCCTTTCGTTAAAGTTTACTCTGAGGAGCGGGAACTAACTCTGATGCTTTTGGTGGACTTGAGCGGCTCTGGCTTTTTCGGTTCAGTGGAGCAGACCAAGCGCGAGATTGCCGCCGAGATGGCATCAGTGCTGGCTTTTTCCGCTATTCGGAACAATGACAAGGTTGGCCTTATCTTATTCACCGATCAGGTAGAGAAATTTGTTCCACCACGAAAGGGCCGTTTCCATGTGCTAAGGGTCATTCGTGAGATTCTGTTTTTCGAGCCGAAACAACGGGGCACCGATTTGAATGGTGCGTTGGAGTTTCTCGGTCGAGTGGTGCCGCGCAAAGCTATCACTGTCTGTGTGTCGGATTTTTTGGGACAGACTCACCTTTCTAGGGCAACGGTAGAAGCACATTTGCGTCGGCATGCTGTTATGTCGGAGACGCTCGCGCAAACTTCTGCAGCAGCACTGCGGCAAGCCAACCGGCGTCATGATGTTGTAGCGGTACAGGTTACCGATCCGAGGGAACTTGTTCTGCCGAATGTTGGTTGGTTGGTGCTTCAAGATGCTGAAACGGGACAGTCGGTTGAAATTAACACTGGTGACGAGCGGCGCCGTGTTGCCTATTCCAAACGGCAGGCAGACACTCAGGAGGAACTAGAACGTCTGTTCCGTACATCAGGAATTGACTCCATACGGATTCGCACTGATGAACCTTATATCACTGCACTTGAGCGTTTTTTTGAAATGCGCTTGAAACGCCGACATCTCGCTGCCTGATGCCGACGCTTACGAATACCAATTCCGGNGCTTTGGTTCTGCCAGATCCAGCGGATNCCACTAACGCGATTACTTCGGCGGAAATCCCGGATATAAGGCAGATTAAGGACTTGGTTGATATTCCCAGTGGCCAAGAGTGGGTCTGGTGGTTGCTATGTGCTTTAGCGGCGGTGGTGATTCTCGGGATTATTGCCTGGTTTGTTCGGCGTCACTTAGCTAAGCGTAGTGAGGAGTTGGTTCCGCCGCCGCCTCCTACTCCGCACGCCGTGGCGTGGGATCGTTTGCAGCGTGTGCTTGGGCAGATTCATGATGCAGAGCGCTTTTGCGTGGAGGTGTCAAATATCATTCGCGACTATCTTGAACAACGATTCCAACTTCATGCTCCGGATCGGACAACAGAGGAGTTTTTGTTNGAGCTCCAGTCAAGTAATCGGCTTGCTGATGATCATAAACAATTACTGGCTGACTTTCTTAGCGCATGCGACCTAGTAAAGTTTGCCAAAGCGGAACCACCTGAGCAAGAGCTTCGCGGGTTGCACGAAGCTGGTAGCCGTCTCGTTGGTGAGACGCAGCCAAGTATGCAAGAGGAGAACGAGGTAGAAGATGAGGATCAATCGCAAGCATGACTTTTGGCGACTTGAGAATCGATAACCCATGGTGGTTGCTGTTAGTGTTGCTCCTGCCACTTCTAGCTTGGGCGCGCCACCGATGGTTGTCCGCCCGTCCGGCGTTCATGTTTTCCTCCGTCCAATTGGTGCGGGGTATAATGGGCTTGACAAAGCCGAAGTCGAGGGCGCTGCTAGCTTTTCTGCGCTGGACAGCATTGCTTCTGCTAGTGCTATCCATGGCCCGGCCGCAGTGGGGCGAGGGCAACGAAAAAATCCGGGCCAGCGGGATCGACATTGCAGTGGCGTTTGACTTGTCAGGAAGCATGTTGGCCGAGGATTTTCAACTGAAAGGTAAACGCGCCAGCCGTGCCGAGGTGGCTAAAGCCGTGCTAGAGGGGTTTGTTGAGGATCGGCCGTCAGATCGAATCGGTTTGGTTGCTTTTGCGGGGAGGGCTTATATCGCTGCGCCCCTTACTCTTGATCACGATTTCCTGCTGTCCAACCTCCGCAGGCTCGAGGCTGGTAGTACTTCGATCGAAGACGGTACCGCTATCGGGTCAGCTATAAGCGCAGGGCTTAATCGTTTGCGTGACCTCGACTCAAAAAGTCGCATCATTATATTGATGACTGACGGGCAAAATAATTCGGGCACTGTTGCGCCCTTGACTGCAACTGAGGCGGCCGAGTTGCTCGGCGTAAAGGTTTATACTATTGGCGTCGGTACAAGAGGAGTAGCCCCGATGCCTTACACTGATGTTTTCGGGCGAAAACGTTATCGCAATGTCGAAGTGGATCTTGACGAGGATACCTTGAAAAAAATTGCAGAGCAAACAGGTGGGCAGTATTTCCGCGCTGACAGTCAGGTTAAATTAAGGGAAATATACGATCGTATTGACGAGATGGAAAAAACAGAAGTTGAGGTAGAACGTTATTTCAACTACGATGAGTATTTCCCGTTCCTTGTCATAGCAGGTTTATCGCTGCTGCTGTTAGAGTTGATCCTCAGTAATACGGTTTGGCTTAAGCTGCCGTNNAGTCATCTAAGATGACGAACTTGGATTCACCTATTTCTTCAATGCTGACTCAATGGCAGCAATTACTTCCGGTGCGTCTGGTTTGGTTCTGGGAGAAAAACGTTTGATCACTTCGCCGTTTCCATCAAGAAGGAATTTTTCGAAGTTCCAAGAGATTTTGTCGGATCCGCCGGATTCTTTTTTTAGCTTTTTGTATAGCGGGTGGGCCCCTTTTCCGTTAACCTCTATTTTGGAATGAAGGGGAAATGTGACACTGTAATTATCGCTACAGAATTTTTTGATTTCCAGTTCGGAGCCAGGCTCTTGTTTGCCAAACTGGTTGCATGGGAAACCTAGCACAGTGAAGCCCTTCTTGGAGTACTTGGAATGTACGGCCTGAAGTTGTTTGTACTGCCTTGTAAGGCCACATTCGCTGGCCACGTTGACGACGAGCATGACTTTGCCTTGGTGCGCCTTCAGGCTGGTTGCCTTGCCATCGATGTTCTTTAAGGGGATGTTAAGGGTGGATTTTTCGGCACAGATGGCGCCAGTTAGGCCGATGGTGAGAAGTAATGTTGCATACAGTTTCATACACACCAAATTTGGCAGTCGTTAATGATTTGTCAAATTCTTATGTTTGGACAAATTTTTTGCATCAAGATTTCCTTTGAGAATCCAGCGCTTTCTATCAACTAACAATGCTGTNAAATTGAAGTATTAACNTTGGANGGATGCTGTGATTTTTTTCTAGCATACCCAAGCCAGATCGCCAATGCAATCCCAATCGTTCCCAGTATAAGGATGATGCTGATTGGATTTGAGCGGAATACGCTCCACGCCATCNAGAAGGTGAGCATNAAATAAATGAGCGGCGGTAGAGGGTAAAATGGAACTCTGTAGGGTCTCTTTAGATCAGGCTGGCGTATTCTTAGTAGAATGACACCAAAAACCGTTACGCTTGAAATCACAGTTAGGATCACATCCACTGATTCCAGCAAATCCTTTAAGACTGTGAACTGGATAAGTAGCATTGCACCGATGCACTGTACACCTAAGGCAATGTAAGGCGAACCTCTACTGTTAAGAATTGAGAGGTCTCTGGGCAGTTCCCTTTTGCGGCCCATAGAATAGAACACCCGTGCGCCAATCATTGCGTTGAGGCACAGTGTTGAAAATAAAACGATCCCGATTAGAACGTTGAATGTACTCCCGGCAGTTTCACCAAAAAGCCGTAATGCAGAGAATTGGCCAATATCGACTACAGGCGACCCGTCCGATTGAATTATCTCATGGGGAGCTGCCGCACGCAAAAAAATGCTGTTCACAAGTAGGTAAAGTATCGTTACCGCGATCATGCCCAATGACATTCCAACTTCAGCGATCGACGGGAGTCACGGATTTCCCCTGCAATATAAGTGGGATTGTCCCATCCCAAGTAAGCGAATGCAACGGCCGCCATTGCAGAACCAAAAGTTGAGGGGCTGAAAACTATGGCATCTTCTCCCGTGTTCGGAGGGAGAGTGTCCGCAGTAGCCTCCACACTGAAGCCCCATACTACCAAACCCGATAAAAGTGCGATTTTGAAGATCGCTCCTATTTGATTCACAGCATTGCCCTCCCGAACCCCTAGGCAATGTATCAGCGTTGCGATCATGACAGCTGTATTAGCCGCCGTTTCTGGCGGAATTCCAGTTCCTAATTTTTGAAAATAAGCACCGAACGCCATCCCTACAATTGCAAGTGAGCCCATGCAGCTGATGATTGCGACCGATAGTCCGACTACAAACCCTGTCGCTGGGCCGTATATATTGCGTACAAAAACATAGCTGCCGCCTGCCTCAGGCCAAAGGGTAGCCAACTCAATGTAGGTCAATGTGCCGCAAAGGGCGAGTAGTCCGCCGAGTATCCAAACCAGCATAATTGCCCAACTGCTACCCAGCTCGGCAGCATGTAGTCCGGTTGTGGTAAATATGCCTGCGCCTATCATGCCGCACACGACAATTCCCGCCGCTGAGCATAAACCGAGGTCGCGATTTTGATGGTTTGAATGTTTTAGAGTCATCTCATCAATTGATTGCTAGANTTTTCTCAAGTGCATGTTTTAGGATATCAAAATGAAAAATAAGTGGATCACTAGGACCAACTTTTATGCCTAAATCGAGAAGAGTGTCAACTGTTCTAGTAAAACGGGTAAGACCTTGTTGATTAATGAATTATACCGAAGCTGGCTTGTTTTTATGGTTCATTTTGTTGAGAATTTGTGGTCGTTAATTTGTGATGAAGACAAAGTATAATAAAAGTAAAAAACAACCGGACATGCGCCCGAATTCATCGATTATGCTGGATGGACCGGATCGTGCGCCGAGTCGTGCGATGCTTTATCCGACCGGGTTCAATACTAAGGATTTTAAAAAGCCGATCATTGGTGTTGCCTCCACATGGAGCAATGTCACCCCATGCAACATGCACATTGATGAACTGGCCAACGAAGCTGAGAAAGGTGCTAACAAGGCCGGCGGAAAGGCGATTATCTTCAACACTATTACCATTTCTGACGGCATTTCGATGGGCACAGAGGGCATGAAATATTCGCTTGTATCTCGCGAGGTAATTGCCGACTCGATTGAGACGGTCGTGGGTTGTGAGTGTATGGATGGCTACGTGGCAATCGGCGGTTGCGACAAGAATATGCCGGGCTGTATGATGGCTATCGCGCGNATGAATCGTCCGGCGGTGTTTGTCTATGGCGGCACGATCCTGCCGGGTTGCATTACAGGACAGTCGAAGAAGCTCGATATCGTTTCAGTGTTTGAGGCAGTAGGTGCTCACTCCAACAATAAACTTTCCGACAAAGCACTTGAGGATATCACTGCCTGCGCAATTCCTGGCCCCGGTTCCTGCGGCGGTATGTATACCGCTAATACGATGGCCAGTGCAATCGAGGCTATGGGCATGAGCTTGCCAGGTAGCAGTGCACAGTCGGCGATCAGTCCTGCAAAGAAGCGTGATAGTCGCGAGGCTGGTGCCGCTGTCTACAACATGCTCAAGAAGGGAATTAAGCCGCGTGACATCATGACAAAGAAGGCATTCGAGAATGCCATCGCGGTGGTCATTGCGTTGGGGGGGTCGACCAATGCCGTTCTACATTTGCTGGCGATGGCTCACGCGGCAAATGTCAAGCTGACGATCGACGACTTTACGCGCGTTGGCAAAAAGGTTCCNGTGCTGGCCGATCTTAAGCCAAGCGGTAAATACCTTATGAGTGAGCTGGTAGCGGTGGGAGGCATTCAGCCACTGATGAAGATGTTGCTAAGGGTGGGTTTGTTGCATGGCGACTGCATGACGGTTACTGGCCGGACAATGGCTCAAAACTTGGCTAAGGTAAAACCGTACCGCAAGGGTCAAAAAATCATTCAGCCTCTCAATAAGCCGATCAAGAAGGATAGCCACCTTCGGATTCTTTATGGCAATCTGTCTTCCGAGGGCAGCGTTGCTAAGATCACCGGAAAGGAGGGTTTGAGTTTCACCGGCACGGCTCGNCCTTANGATTCCGAGGAAANGGCAATGAAGGCNATCCTGGAGGGCAGAATTAAAAAGGGAGATGTGATCGTNATTCGTTACGAGGGGCCGAAAGGTGGTCCGGGAATGCGGGAGATGCTCGGTCCTACCGGCGCCATCATGGGTGCCGGTTTGGGGGACGACGTGGCATTAATCACGGACGGCCGTTTCTCAGGAGGCACGCATGGTTTTGTCGTCGGACACATTTCTCCAGAGGCTTATTTGGGCGGTCCGTTAGCTCTGGTGAAAAACCGTGATTCGATTACTATCGATGCCGAGAAAAACCAGCTTGTGCTGCATGTGTCCAAGGTCGAGTTGGCCAAGCGTAAAAAGGCTTGGCGAAAGCCCAAACCAAGCTATACCAAGGGCGTCCTGGCGAAATATGCCAGTTCTGTGACTTCAGCCTCAAAGGGAGGAGTGACCGACTACAATCTTGAAGTTTAACATTCGCTTGATCAAGCGCATTACGATGACTTTTTAATCGCAAAAATGCGAAGACAATACCCGTTTCAACTATTCGAGCCGAAGTGGCAGGAGTACTGGCACAGCGGAGAAACATTCCGAGCATGGAACCCCGGCGAAAGTGCCCCTGTCGGGCATCCGTTCCGCGAGCGCCATCAGGGTGCCAATCCGGAGGATCTGCCTAAGTACTATATCCTTGATATGTTCCCATACCCCTCAGGGGCTGGGTTGCATGTTGGGCATCCGGAAGGCTACACGGCAACGGATATCCTTGCCCGATACAAGCGCATGCAGGGGTTTAACGTGCTACATCCCATCGGATGGGATGCGTTCGGTCTGCCGGCTGAGCAATATGCGATCAAGACCGGTCAGCATCCTCGAATCACCACCGAGGCCAATATCTCCAACTTCAAGCGACAAATTCAGTCGCTTGGCTTTAGTTATGACTGGAACCGTGAGATTGACACGACAGACTCGAAGTACTTCCGCTGGACACAATGGATTTTTCTGCAATTGTACAATTCATGGTTTAACCCGAAGACTAATAAAGCGGAGTCGATTGAGACTCTTGTCTATCCCGATAACATCATGCGGGAGGAAGACAAACGGATGTGGCGTGATAAGCATCGCCTTGCCTATGTGTCCGAGGCTCCAGTGAATTGGTGTCCCGAACTCGGCACGGTGCTCGCTAATGAGGAGGTTAAGGATGGAGTTAGCGAGGTGGGTGGTTTCCCGGTAGAGCGCAAGCCGATGCGCCAGTGGATGTTGCGTATTACCGTATATGCTCAGCGGTTGCTAGACGATCTCGANGGTATAGAGTGGAGTGATTCGCTTAAGGAGATGCAGCGCAACTGGATTGGCCGATCCGAGGGTGCAGAAGTCGTATTCAAAGTTGAGCATTCCGATGTTGAGATTTCAGTTTTNACCACACGGCCGGATACTTTATTCGGCGCTACTTATATGGTGCTTTCTCCTGAAAGCGAGTTGTTGGACGATCTGGTTTCTGCTGATCAAAAAGCNGAGGTCGAGGACTATCGGATCCAGGCNGCACGGAAAAGTGATCTTGAGCGAACCGATCTAGCTAAGGACAAAACCGGTGTNTTTACTGGGNCCTATGCTGTGAACCCGGCCAACGGTCGGNCGGTGCCAATCTGGACGGCAGATTATGTTTTGGCNGGCTATGGCACTGGTGCGATCATGGCAGTGCCTGCGCACGACACTCGCGATTTGGAGTTTGCNCAGAAATTCAANCTGCCTATTGAGATAGTGGTGCAGGCGCCTGATGGGGTAGAGTCGCTNGGGTTCACTGGNATTGGCGTCGCTGTGAATTCCAATTTTCTCGACGGGCTGTCAACACCGGAGGCTAAGAGGAAAATTACAGTTTGGCTGGAGAAAAANGCGCTCGGTCAGGGCGCGGTGAACTACAAGCTACGCGATTGGTTGTTTAGTCGCCAACGTTATTGGGGCGAACCGTTTCCAGTAGTCTGGGATAAGGGTGGCCACATTGGNTTGGATGAATTTGAATTACCGGTGCTGCCTCCAGAATTGATCGACTTCAAACCCACAGGTTCCGGCGAGCCACCACTGGCAAGGGCCGAGGATTGGTGCCGTGTAANCGAAGGCNTTTCCCGTGAGACGAATACCATGCCACAATGGGCTGGTAGTTGCTGGTATTACCTTCGTTATCTCGATACTAAAAATAACGAGCGNTTTCTGGGCAAGGTGGCTGAGCAATACTGGATGGGCACATCCAGTAAAGGGGCTACGCCGGGCGTGGATCTTTATGTTGGTGGCACCGAGCACGCTGTCCTGCATTTACTGTACGCACGATTCTGGCACAAGGTANTGTTTGACCTAGGTCACATCTCGANCNCGGAGCCATTCTACAAATTGGTTAATCAGGGGCTGATTCTCGGAGAGGATGGTCAGAAGATGTCGAAGTCTCGCGGCAATGTTGTCAATCCGGANGACATTNTTGTTGAGTTCGGGGCCGANGCATTCCGGTTGTACGAGATGTTCATGGGGCCTCTCGAGATGGTGAAGCCTTGGAATACCAAGGGNGTCGAGGGTGTNTACCGTTTTCTTGGCCGTGTTTGGCGTATGTTTATCTGCGAGAAAAGCGAGAAAGAATTTGAGCAGGCACTAACATCCAAGCCAGATAAAGGTTTGGAACTGCTTGATGAAATCAAGTTGAGTAAAGGCATAGCTGATGTTGAGCCAACACCGGAGCAATTAAAGGTTCTACACACCTGCATAAAGAAGGTGACGGAAGATATGGAGAACCTTCGGTTCAACACTGCCATTTCTGCGTTGATGGTATTCACCAATGAGGCTTCGAATTGGGACATGCGCCCACTCTCAGTTCTAAATGATTTTCTGATTTTGCTTGCGCCGTTCGCACCGCACCTCGCAGAGGAATTGTATGCGAAGGCGAACGTTGGGGATGGAACTATCGCTTATTCCCCTTGGCCAAACCACAATGAGGACTATCTCGTAGAGACCTCGGTAGAGATGGCAGTACAGGTTAATGGCAAGATGCGTGATCGGATTCAGATCCCGGTCGACATGAGCAAGACTGATATCGAGCGNCTTGCTCTGAGCAGTGAAAAGGTCCAGCGACATACGGATGGNAAGANAATTAAAAAAGTGATNGTCATCACCGGNAAANTGGTNAANATTGTNGCTNTTTGATCCGGTTTTACACTANTTNTTTTTGTGTTGCCCNTTTGAAGTTNAGGAAGAATGAAATATAACNAACNATGGCATTCTATCTGCTTGTAGGATCGGAAGTGAAATCAAGCACTATTCAACAAATCGAGACCACATTTGGATGGGCTAAATCCTGATGCAACAATTTGACTACAATGAAATGCTTGAAACGATCATTGCGAAGGATGAGCGCTACCCTCNTGAGGCTTATCATTTTGTACGGGAGGGGCTCGACTTTACCCAGAACAAGATGTCTAGGATGTCTGGCACAAAGGGGCCGCGGCATGTTACTGGGCGTGAATTGACAGACGGACTTCGTCAGTATGCGCTAGAGGCCTACGGCCCAATGGCTCGACTGTTGCTAAGTGAGTGGGGAATACGCAAGACCGAAGATTTCGGTGAGATCGTCTTTAATCTTGTCGAGAACAACCTTTTAGCCAAGACGGACAGTGACTCACGNGATGATTTTACCGGGGGTTTTGATTTTGAGGAGGTTTTCACTTTGCCATTCGAACCAAAAGTTAAGTCGACAAAGAAATCCGCCGGCTTTCCCAATGCCAAGCCTGGTCAATAAACCTTAACCAAAAATTGCACTCTGCTTTATCAAAGAGGCCAATCTATAAGGCGAGTCGCTCGAGTTAAAGATCATCATACACTTGGTATCCAAGTTAGAGAGGACTTGCCTTACTTTTATCAATGGTGGGATACTATATAACCAAGCCGATCAATTCGGCTAAGGCACAGGTTTTTTCCTCGCGGGTGTCGAGGTTTTTTATGCTGACTTGGTTGCCTTTCTGAAGTGTGATGAACCAAGTGGCCTTCAGTTCGGTGGCGCGCTTGAATTGCTTGTCCGCCTTCGCTTTGAGCATGGGATATTCGGTGGCTAAGCCCGCTTGACGGAGTTGCTGGACAAGGTTAAGCGAAGCATTGCGACGAGATTCATCGGTAATCTGAACGAAAGCGTTCAGCCTTTGGCCAAGTGATGGTAAAAGCCCCCGTTCCTTCAATAATTCTGCCAACACCACGTCCCCCATACCGAAGCCAAGTGCGGGTAGGGAGGTCTTACCATGGGACACCAGATTNACGAGGTGATCATAGCGGCCACCGCCGGCGATNGCCCTGAATTTACCGCGTTTGTCGAACGCCTCGTACACCGGTCCGGTATAGTAGGCTAGGCCGCGAATGATTCGGTAGTCGACCTTTATGAAGTCACTCAGGCCGCGTGCTCCGATGTTCTCGAGTATGGCTGATAGTTCAGCAGTTGGTTTGCCACTCTCGATGAAGTCGTTTACTTGTTCGTAGGAAAAGCCAAGTTTGGCTAGTTTTTCACCTGAGGCAGTCGGATCTTCGCGATCCAGTTTGTCTACTATTTGATAAAAATCATAGGCGCAGTCATCCTTGCCCCCCGCTTTTTCGTAGAACTCCTGCCAGGCGCGTCGGCTGCTGAGACGTATGACGAAGTCGTCGCTAGAGAGTTTGAGGTCCCTGAGGGTGTCGGTCAGTAATGCGATCATTTCGGCATCAGCTGCCAAGCTTTGTTCTCCGAGGATGTCGGCGTTGAGTTGGAAGTGTTCGCGGAGACGCCCCTTCTGTTGGCGCTCGTAGCGGAAAAGTTGTGGTATGGAAAACCACTTTATTGGTTTTTTGTAGTTGCGATTGTGGGCGGCGGCCATTCTCACTAAGGTGGGGGTCATCTCCGGACGGAGTGAAACGTTTCGATCGCCTTTGTCTTTAAAATTGTATAGCTGGCCGACAATCTCTTCNCCGCTTTTTTTTGTATATAATTCTAGTTCCTCAATGGGTGGCCCGTCATATTCTCTGAAGCCGTATCGTTCGGCGGTGTTTCGCCAAGTGTCGAAGATATAACGGCGAAGATCGAGGCTCCAAGAGTCCTGTGTGGGAACCGGTTCAGGATAAAAGTCGCGAAACCCTGGGAGTCCTTTCATGCTTCAAAAGGCTGCATTGTCAAGTGTAGCACTATCAATCATTTTCTATCTTCGGCAGATGAAATTAGGGCAAATNGGTAANCNGCCATAGGTCTTTCAGCTGGACTCAATTAATAATTATGACTGGAAGAGGATAGCATATTNCGAACGTCGACAGGTTCCATTCCGGCTGNAATAATCGCCTTGATGCCCATGTCGGCGTCTTCATATGCTCGGCAATTTTCCGGTGAAATCTTGATTCGCCTGGCAGCCTCNAGGAAAGTATCCGGTGCGGGTTTGGCNTTTTTGACGTCTTGGCTTGTGACAACGGCATCAAAANAGTGCCGGATGTTGCAGTGTTGCAGGATTCCTTCGACTGTTTCGTGTGTTCCTCCTGAGGCAATAGCCATTGGGATTTTGCCATGGTTGTCGCGGACGATCTGCATCACCTCGGGGATTTCATCTGCGTCTCCGATCAATTCCATGTACTTTGCTTCTTTCTGGAAGGTCACAGCTTCTGCGTCGATCTCGACACCCTGTTCCTCGGAAAGCATTCGTAGTACTTCGAAAGGTGATACACCCCCAAGCGCATAAAACCGGTCCTCGGGAAATTCAAGTCCGTGTTTCACCGTGGTAGCGCACCAAGCGGCGTAGTGGATTGGCATGGTATCGACAATTGTTCCGTCGCAGTCGAATATTAGTCCTTTGGGCTGCATGAAATTTCTGCTATTATAATTTTGATAAGCGTCCCCTAAGGTCATCGGCTAGTAAGGCGGAGACAACTTCTTCAATTTCTCCCTCAATGAAGGAGGGTAAATTGTAAAGAGTTAGGTCTATGCGGTGGTCGGTTACTCGGTTCTGTGAAAAGTTGTAAGTACGGATTCGTTCGTTACGTTCACCGGTGCCGATCTGTGACTTGCGTTCGGCTGCGTACTTAGCATGTTCCTCAGCAATCTTCATCTCAAGCAGTCGTGATCGCAGTACTTTCATTGCTTGTTCTTTGTTTTTTTGCTGTGATCGTCCATCCATACATCGGACGATCATGCCGCTTGGCTTGTGCTGTATCTGAACTGCTGAGTCGGTGGTATTTACTCCTTGCCCGCCCGGGCCTGAGGCGCGGCAGACGTTAATCTCCAAGTCGTCTGGTATGATCTGTATATCAACATCCTCAGCTTCTGGCAAGACAGCAACAGTCACAGTGCTTGTGTGTACACGGCCCTGTGTCTCGGTGGCGGGTACTCGTTGCACGCGATGGACTCCACTTTCGAACTTTAGTTTTCTAAACACCTCTTGTCCTTTTATGCCAAAGACAACTTCCTTGTAACCGCCGAGGTCTGATGAGCTTGCATCCATCGGTTCGACTTTCCAGCCTTTAGATTCGGCATAACGAATGTACATGCGATATAAGTCTGCGCAGAAAAGAGCCGATTCCGCGCCGCCCGCTCCTGCGCGAATTTCAATAATCGTGTCCCGTGAGTCGGTCGGATCTGGTGGAACAACTCCGTACTGTAAGTCTAGTTCTAGTTCGTCTAGCTCAGCCTCGAGAGTGGGTAATTCTTCTTTGGCAAGGCCGGCCAGTTCCGATTCTGCCGGCTCAGACTGGATTATTTCTTGATTGGAATTAATGTCTCCCAATAGCTTGAGGTAACGTTCGCCCAACTCGGATAGTTTTTTCATCCGTGCATATTCACGGGTTAACTCGACGAGTTTACGGTTGTCTCCAGTGACATCAGGGCTGCTCAATGCGCTTTCCAATTCGTCGCGCCGCTTGCAGAACTGAATAATGTGAGGTTTCAGATTCATGCTCCAAAAACAGCAAACGCCCGCGGGAGAAAAGCATTTTTCTGCCGCGGGCGAATTGCTGAAAACGAGCTAAAGACTCTTCTTTTTGCGCTTTTGGCCAGCCGCCGCCTTGGCCGCCTCGCGTGCAGCTTTTGTCTTGGCCATGCGTTGCTGGAATTTGTCTACGCGACCTGCGGTGTCAACGAATTTCTGCTGGCCGGTGTAAAACGGGTGGCATTCGTTACAGATGCCGATGAGCATGGTAGGTTTGGTGGAACGGGTTTTAATTTCATTGCCGCAGGCACAACGAATTGTCGATTCCACATATTCCGGATGAATTTCAGCCTTCATTAAAAAAGGACGCGCAAATTACAATAAAAACTGTCTTTGGCAAGCGGTAATTAGAAGATTTGAGGGTTTATGGGGTGAAATAACTTAAATTTCTTATTTCTGGGAGGTGCGATTGAATAATTCAGCTTTATCGGTCTCAGCTAATCAGTCCAGTTTTACGGATTGGCCGGATTGTACGGACCTCTCCTCGGCAGCGCAGATTTCCACCGTACAGAGTCCTTCAGCAGCAGAGACGCTTGGAGTTTGGCCTGAGCGAATGCTATCGATGAAGTGAGCCAATTCACCGGCATAGCCATCTGTGCCTTCACACTCAATTATCTGCTTTTCCTTTCCCGCTTCGAAAAGTCTTAGTGGTTCGTCTGAGCGGCCGATGTCGTAGTCGGCTGTGGCTTTTTCGAAAATGGCCCGGTAAGACATATTAAAGCCCCACCCGGGAGTCATAGCCCAGCTTCCTTCGGCGCTGACTTTAGCGCCGTTTTCGACCTCGTACTGGGTCAATACATGGTCAACAGCGCCACTGACTTTACTGAAGCCGGTCGAGTAGACGGACTTCGGTCGGCCGAAGACATGTTGCACGAAATCGGTATCGTGAACGTGTAGGTCGAATAATGCTCCACCGGAGGTTGCTCCATCAAAGTATATCGCTTGTCCCCAGGCCGGAGGCTCGGCGATGCGTTGGAAGTGTGCGGCTTGCAGTTTGCCATATCGCATACTGTCGGCCGCCTCCTTGAGCCAAGTCCATTCCGGCCAGAACCGTAGGCACATGGCGACCATGAATAGGCCTTTAGCATTCTTAGCAGCAGTGGCGATTTCTTCTGCATCGGCAATTGTTCGAGCGAGCGGTTTTTCGCAGATGATGTGTTTGCCGGAGGCGAGTGCCGGCTTGGTCATTCGCAGGTGGGTTCGCGTTGGTGTGCATATGTCGATGGCATCGATCGAGTCATCTGCCAGGAGATCATTGAAATCCTGGTAAGGCTTTACCACTGACATATCTAGTTTGATCGGATCGTCAGTGTCGATGTTGCCGGAGATTTTGGTGAAATCACCTTTGAGACGCTCGGGATCGAGATCGCAGATCGCCGCGATGTTGGCTCCGTCAATTTGGCGATAGGCGCGAATATGCATCGCTGCCATAAAGCCAAGCCCAACGATGCCGATGTTTATTGTGTCTTTTGCCATGGTGTTAAAGATTAGCAAGGAATTTACAGGCCTCTCGTATATCAGTGACGCGTTGGTCGTCTGCTTCGCGCTCTATGCAGCAGTCGCCTGTGTAGCCAAGCTTGTTCAATGAAGAGAAGAAAGCATGCCAGTCCACTTCGCCCTTGCCAACAGGGACTTCTGAACCCCACATGCCAGGTTCTTTTGTCTTTGTGGCATCTTTGATATGACATTGTTTTAGAAACGGAGCGAGTGTTTCGAGAGCCTTGATCGGGTCACCCTTGTCGTAAAGCAGCATGTTTGCTGGATCGAAGTTGACGCCGACGGTGGGTCGGTCAAGTTTCTCGAGGAAGATCCTCAAGGTGTCAGCGGTTTCCTGCCCTGTCTCGAAGCCGAGCTCGATGCCGTGAGTATCAAACGTGTCGGCNATNTGTGTGATTCGCTTCAACAGCTTATCGAAACNGNGGTCNTTTTCTTCATGCGGCAGAAAGCCGGCGTGGAAGGTGACTAGTTTAAGATCTAATCCGGCAGCAATTTTGGCTACATGCTGGATGTTCGACCAGTTGGCGTCCCAATGTTCGTCTGGTACGACACCGCCTGTTTCCTTGATGGAATCCAGTGACGAGTAATCCTCGCCGATGGTGCCGAACATGCCGGAAACAATCACGATGTTTTCGGCGGAAAAAAGATTAGATGTTTTGTCCCAAGTGTCGGGCGATTCGCGGAGCGGATCGAGTGCGAGTTGTACGCGAGGNATGCCGATTTCTCGGATCTGGGCGATGAGAGCTTCGGGCGATTTCGGTTGCAGAGACCAACTGCAGACCGCCAGCCGGGATTCGATATCGTGTGGCATTTAGATAAAGCGGGAAAACCGCGCTTCCCCAAAGGAGCAGATTTAAGGCACGCATTCAAGATCTGAGTTTTAATTGCTTCTACGTACGCATTGCGCTTTTCCAGAACGATCCCAGTGGCTAGGCTGTTCCCGGTGTCTTATCAGGTAATAGCCCGAAAATACCGCCCTCAGCGCTTCAGTGATGTGGTTGGCCAAGATCACGTCAGTCAGACGCTGGCCAACGCTATAGATGCCGAGCGCATTGCGCACGCTTACCTTTTTTGTGGGCCTCGTGGAACAGGTAAGACAACTCTGGCGCGAATTTTTGCCAAGTGCCTGAACTGCACTGATGGTCCAAAGGTTGAATTTGCTGTCGACGATCCGAAGTGTGCCGAGATTGCGGAAGGCCGCTCGATCGATGTGCTTGAAATTGATGGCGCCAGTAATAATGGCGTTGAGCAGGTGCGTGAGCTACGTGAGACCTGTGTATATGCACCGTCTTCATCGAAGTTCAAGATCTACATTATTGACGAGGTGCACATGTTGAGCACGGCGGCGTTTAATGCACTTCTCAAGACACTTGAAGAGCCTCCACTCCACGTTAAGTTTTTGTTTGCCACTACCGAACCAGAGAAGGTGCTGCCGACGATTCTATCGCGATGTCAGAGATACGATTTACGTCGCATTCCTGTGAACCTCATCGCCGCACATCTCCAGTATATCTGTGGAGAGGAATCGGTTACGATTGACGAAGGTGCGCTTTTCGCAATTGCGCGCGGCGCTGAGGGTTGCATGCGTGATGCTGAATCAGCACTCGACCAGCTTATCAGTTTTTGTGGTATGGCCATCACTGAACAGGATGTTTTGTCCATGTTTGGGTTGACCGCTCAGGGGCAGTTGTTTGAGCTCGCTGATGCGGTGCTCACTGGCGACTTAAAGCTCACGTTGGCTGAATTAAACTCACTCGCCNGTCAAGGAAAGGACTTGGGTCGGCTGGTGAATGATTTACTGGCGCATATCCGTAATCGACTTGTTTACTCTGTCTCGAATGGCGACTTATCCTTTCTCGAAGTTAGTGAAGCCGAGTCGACTGTTCTAAAGGCCGGGGTCAAGNTGGCTGACGAAAAGANTTTAGCTCGCGTACTGGATGTNCTGACTGACTGTGAGAGTCGCATGCGTCTTGCCACATCTAAAAAAATTCTAATCGAAGTTTCGCTTCTCAAGGCAGCACAGGCTAAGGCGGCACTAGGGATCAACGAGGTGATTGGGGAATTGCAAAAANTTCGTGATAACGAGCAGAAAATTTCNGNGCAACCAAATGAGGTTCAGGTTGCNAAAAAGGGNTCTGATNCAACTGNANCGANCAATATTAAAGCAAAGGCTAAAGCTGATTTGGTATCNAAAAAGTCTGCGGANTCNGTAGATTTACAGAAACTATGGTCTCTACTCGCTGTCGCAGCGGCCAAGGCCAGTCCGTTTATGCAGACGTATTTTCAGCAGGCACATGCATTGTCATTCTCAAACGGTGTTTTCGAGATCGGATTTGCAGAGGAACATCTTGCGTTGGTGGACAACCACCGCAACCACGATATGCTTGCGGAGCAGTTAGCCNAGNTAGGNTATCCGGATGTTCAATTTCGTTTCACCAGTGAAGCGCCTTCTGNCGGNAGTGAAGCGCCTCCTCCATTGGAGCCAATAGATGAGCCAACGGCTGTGGTTGGGGGNCTCAAAAAGGGAAGCGATAAAACGACTCCTCAGCCAGAGAAAATTGATCCTGAGACATTCAAGGATGATCCTCTCATCCAGAAGGCGCTAGAGTTATTTCGAGGCCGTATTGTCGAGGTGAGGCNGTAATCTAGTAATTTTAACATGGCAAGTATNGGTAAATTGATGAAACAGGCCGCGAANATGCAGCGGCAAATGCAGGAGGCGCAAGCGCAGTTGGCCGATCAAATCGTAGAGGCCTCAAGCGGCGGTGGTGCCATCAAGGTTACAGCAAGCTGCGACGGGGCGNTCAAGTCGATCAAGATCGANCCGGAGGCCGTGGACACAGAGGACATNACAATCCTGGAGGANATGGTGCTCGGAGCGGTCAATCAAGCACTCGAAAAGGGGCGCGAAACACAAGCAGCGGAGATGGGNAAGCTGACNGGNGGNATGGGTGGNGGCATGGGGCTNCCNGGTTTNTGATCGCTGAAAGTGGCNGTGCTCCCAGAACCNNTTGCAGTGTTNGTGNCGGAACTCAACCGCCTGCCCGGTATTGGGCCTCGTTCTGCCGAGCGACTAGCGCTTTACTTAATACAGGCCGACACTGTCGTGAGTCGACGTTTGGCTGATGTGCTTGTCGCGTCCCGTGAGAGGATCATTGAGTGTATCGAATGTGGTGGCCTAGCTGAAAAATCGCCGTGTGATATTTGTGATAATCCGGCGCGAGACGAACGCACTGTTTGTGTCGTTGAACGCGCAGTTGATATTTTGAATGTTGAGAAGTCCGGGGCGTTTCGAGGCCACTATCATGTGCTCGGGGGTAAAGTTTCGCCAATGGACGGTGTGGGNCCTGAGGATCTCAGAGTGAAACAANTAGAACAGCGACTGGCGACTGGCACTATGGATGAACTCATCATAGCGCTAGGTGCCGATGTTGAGGGTGACGCTACTGGCCACTATTTAGCCAAGCGCTTGGCTAAGTTTGGAGTCAAAGTGACGAGAATTGCGCACGGNTTACCGGCTGGGGCAGGGTTGGAGTTTGCGGACGAATTAACTTTAAGTCAGGCGTTAGTAGGCCGCCGCGAACTAGATGTAAAATAGTCAATGAATCAGCCAAGAGTTGTGGTGTTTGATCTGGGCAAGGTNTTGGTCGATTTCGACTATGGTATTGCTATTCGCAGGTTTGCCGAGCGTAGCGAGGCAGATAGGGATCAAATCCAACGGCTCGTCGATTCGCCGATCCAGATAGAGTACGAGTCTGGCAAAATCTCGACGGATGAGTTTTTTTTATCAATC